>NZ_RZSL01000122.1:0-13327 GCF_003997355.1 Mesorhizobium sp. M1E.F.Ca.ET.041.01.1.1
AGGTGAAGTGACATGGCCGAAATCGACGACAAGATCATCGACGACGGGGACGCCGAACGCCATCGCGCCAAGATGGTCAAGCGCAAGGCGGTGCAGGATGCCGAGGTAGCGGGCAAGACGATCGAGAAGGGCCTGCTGATCGTCAACACCGGACCTGGCAAGGGCAAGACAACGGCGGCCTTCGGCCTGGCGCTCAGGATGCTCGGCTACGGCAAGCGCGTCGGCGTCGTCCAGTTCATCAAGGGCAAATGGCACACCGGCGAAAAGGATGCTTTCGCGGCCTTCGGCGACCGCGTCGTCTGGCATGCGATGGGCGAGGGGTTCACCTGGGAGACGCAGGACCTGAAGCGCGACATCGCCGCCGCCGAGGCTGCCTGGGCCAAGGCGCTGGAACTGATGGCCGATCCCTCGATCAGCCTCGTCGTGCTCGACGAGCTCAACATCGCTTTGCGCTACGACTATCTCGATCTGGAAAAGGTGGTTGCGGCGCTGAAGGCGCGCCGCGAGGGTCTGCATGTCATCGTCACCGGCCGCAACGCCAAGCCGCTGCTGGTCGAAGCGGCCGATCTCGTCACCGAGATGGGGCTGACCAAGCACCACTTCTCGGCAGGCGTGAAGGCGCAGCAGGGAATTGAATTCTAAGGTGTGTCGATATTCAGGTGATGCCGGCCTGCGAACGGCCTGACCTGAACCTCAACACACCTTAGCCGGCGATCAAGATGGTCAGGTAAATCACGATCGCTGACAGGATGCCGAACAGGGCAATCAGCAGCCAATCGGCGACGCGGTAAAGCTTCAGCGCTTGCCTTATATCTGTGCTTTCGGCCTCGCGACGGCCGCCTTCGCCCATGAAGGCGTCCTCGACGATCTCGCCGCCATAGCTGCGCGGCCCGGCCAGGGACAAGCCCAGGGCGCCGGCCATGGCGGCCTCGGGCCAGCCGGCATTGGGCGAACGATGCTTCTTCGCGTCGCGGCGCATCACCTGCCAGGCATTGCGGGGATCGGCGCCTTTGACCAGGAAGGCTGCCAGCACGATCAGCATGCCGGTGAGGCGCGATGCCGGCAGGTTGATCCTGTCATCGAATAGCGCTGCGGCGCGGCCGAAAGCCTCGTGTTTCGGCGTGCGATGGCCGATCATCGAATCGGCGGTGTTGGCGGCCTTGTAGGCCACGCCGCCGGCCAGCCCGCCGATGCCGGTCCAGAAAGCGGGCGCGACGATGCCGTCGGAGAAATTCTCTGCCAGGCTTTCGATCGCGGCGCGGGCGACTCCCGCCTTGTCGAGCTTTTCGGGATCGCGGCCGACGATGCGCGAGACGGCGATGCGGCCAAGCGTCAGGCCGCCGGTCTCCAGCGCGTCGGCGACGTCCTCGACATGCTCGGCAAGGCTCTTCTGCGACAGCAGCGAGGAGGCGAGGATAGCGGCAATGACGAGGCCGGACGGGAAGATCAGCCAGAGCAGGACATGCAGCGTCAGGCCGATGGCGGCCGGCACGAGCACGATGATCAACAAAGCCTGGACGCCGCGGCGGCGACGCAATTCGTCGGAATCGGTTGCGCGGTTGAGCCTGCGATCGAGAAAGGATATCAGCCTGCCGATCCAGGTTACCGGATGGCCGATGGCGTTGAACAGCCATTCCGGATAGCCAAGGGTACGTTCAACGGCAAGTGACAGGAAAGCGATCAGGATCGACATGAAGCTTCTTGATGGAGCGATTGCTGCGGTGGATCACGGCGGATCCCTTGGCCGGGCGAGCGCGCTCTTCCCCCACGCGCCACGGCCTTTCGTCGACCTCTCGACAGGTATCAATCCGCACTCCTACCCGCTTTTCGAATTGCCCGCCACCGCTCTGTGGCGATTGCCGGAATCCGAACGACTGCGCGAATTGACCGAAATCGCCGCCACCGCCTACGGGGCGCCATCGGCGGCGCATGTCGCGCCCGCGCCCGGCACGCAGATCCTCCTGCCGCGCGTCGCTTCGCTGGTGAAGCCCGGCAAAGCGCTGGTGCTCGGTCCTACCTATGCCGAGCACGCTCGGGCCACTGCGATCGCGGGCCATGCGGTGGCGGAGGTGGACAATTTCGATGCCCTGGCGGATGCGGACCTTGCGGTGCTGGTCAACCCGAACAACCCGGACGGGCGAGTAGTCGAGCGGGATCGCCTGCTCGATCTCGCCGCGCGCCTTAGCGCCAAGGGCGGCCTGCTGGTCGTCGACGAAGCCTTCATGGATGTCGGTCCAACCGAGCAAAGCCTGGCCGGCGATGTCGGCGAAGGAGGCGTCGTGGTCCTGCGCTCTTTCGGCAAATTCTTCGGCCTCGCCGGCGTGAGGCTCGGGTTCGCGCTGGCCGGCAAGCTGATGGTGGAGCGGCTGGATGCGCAGCTCGGCCCCTGGGCCGTCGCCGGACCTGCGCTCGAATACGGTATCCGCGCATTGGCAGACACCAGGTGGCAGGACGACATGCGAAGGCGTCTGGCAGCCGATGCCGAGCGCCTCGATGGGCTGCTCGGTGGATTCGACGTTCCGGTCGCTGGCGGCACCAGTTTGTTCCGCTATTTGTCTTTCCCCGATGCTTCAGGGCTGTTTTCGGCGCTTGGCGAACGCGGCATCCTGCTCCGTCATTTTGCCGACCGGCCACAAGCCTTGCGGGCAGGATTGCCTGGCAACGAGGCGGAATGGCAGCGCCTTGAAGGCGCGCTTGCCGCCTGGGCCTCGCGGCGCGACGATGTGCCGAAGGAGATCGTGCGATGATCCATGTCTGTCCGCTGTCGAAGATCGAGGAGACGGTAGCCAGAACCGGCGCCGAGCGGCTGCTCTCGCTGCTTGCGGCAGGCACCGAGGTTACCCGCCCGGCTTCGATCCTGGCGGAAAACCACCTGCATCTCATCATGCACGACATCGCCGTCGCGCAGGAAGGCATGACCATGCCGGGCGAAGAGCATGTTCGCGCCTTGCTCGACTTTGCCTATCGCTGGGACCGGGCAAGGCCGATGGTCGTGCACTGCTATGCCGGCATCAGCCGCTCGACAGCATCGGCCTATATTATCGCGGCGGCGCTAGCGCCCAAGCGCGACGAGGCGGAGCTGGCCAAGACGCTGCGTTTTCTCTCGCCGTCAGCGACGCCCAATCCGCGGCTTATCGCCGTCGCGGATATGCTGCTCGGACGGGACGGCCGCATGATCGCGGCGATCGAAGCGATCGGGCGCGGCGCGGATGCCTTTGAAGGGACGCCGTTCGAGCTCACCATTGAAGATTGAGCCGGCGCTTTCAGCTACGACAGCCAGTCGGTTAGCTTTGCCTTACGCACATCCCTGACCAGGCTGATGAAGCCGTCGGCCTGATGCTCGGCGGTCAGCCTGCCCTTGTCGGCTGTTGCGATGCTGGCGTCGCCGACCACGCCGTTCGGGTTGAGGTCGCTGGCGATCCAGGCGAAGGCATGCGTTCCGGTGTGGCGCAGCAGAGTGAATTCCTTTTCGGCGCGGCCGACGTTCGAGACGAACTTGTCGGCCTTGCCCATGTCGACCAGATCCGGCCGGAAGTGCAGCATCAGCGAGGTCTCGACATCGCCGCCGTGGATGCCGTGACGGTCTTCGAGCTCGGTATACATGCCGGCCGGCCGACCGAAGCGCTGCCAGCTCGTCTTGACCGCCAGCATCTTTGCGCGCACGCGCAATTCGCGCGTGATGATGCCCATGATCTCCTCGTTGCCGCCATGCGAGTTGACGACGATCAGCTTCCTGACGCCGGCGCGGGCGATCGACAGGCCAAGCTCGGTCCAGGCGTCGACCAGGGTGGTAGCCGGCAGGGTCAGCGTCCCCGGCGCATGCAGGTGCTCGTTCGATTTGCCCACCGCCTGTACAGGCAGGATACGGATGTCGAGGTCATCGGGCAGGCGCGCGATCACCGTCTCCAGCATGCCCATCATGATCGAAGTGTCGGTCGAGACCGGAAGGTGGGGGCCATGCTGCTCGATCGCCGCGACCGGCAGAACGGCGATGGTCGCCTCCGCGTCGATCGAGGCATATTCGGTCGTCCGGTAATCGCCCCACCACACACGTCTTGTCGTCACTTTCGTCTCCCGATGGTCTGCTGCTCGGCCTGGAGGTCTAAAGCGCCCGGCCGTTCCGGGCAACAGTCAGCCTGCCGCCAAAACCTCCACCTCGACCTTGAATTCCGGGCGGGCGAAGCCGGAGACGATCATCAGCGTCGAGGCCGGCGCCGGATCGGAAAACAGGCGATTGCGAACGTCCATATAGGCCTGCAGATGCGCGCGATCGGTGACGAAGGCGTTGATGCGCACGACATCGTTCAGCGTCAGCCCGGCTTCGCTAAGAATCGCGGCGATGTTCTTGAAGCACAGCTCCGTCTGCGCGCCGGCATCCTCGGGGACGGCGTCGTCCGGACCGATGCCCAACTGCCCCGAACACAGGACAATGCGCTTTCCCGCCGGAATTTCGACGCCGTGGCTGTAGCGGGCAAAGGGCGGCTTGATCGATTGGGGGGCAAGGTATTTGAGCATGGCATTCTCCTGTCCGCGGGCAGACTAAGGCTGGATTGACGAAACCTTCAAGATGCGGTGCATGCCGGCCGGGCGATTATGGACAGGCGTCCAAAAAATAGGCACGATGCCTTCCGTACAGCATGACCCGTCCGGTCTCGGCAATGACTGCCGCGCAAGCAGGCGGCCCAGGCGGTGGCATGTGTCTTGCTTCTTGAACCAATGGTGTCGAGCCCAGCGCGCAGCGCGCCGGAGCCAAGAGAGGGTGATGTTTATGTACGGAAAAGAAAAGATCCTGGCGGGCGCTGTCGCGCTGCTTGCGGCTAGCACGCTGGGCGCGGCGGCCAACGAGAAAGTCACCTTCGGCACCAACTGGCTGGCCGAGCCGGAACATGGCGGCTACTATCAGGCGATCGCCGACGGCACCTACGCCGCTTGCGGCCTCGACGTCACCATCATGCAGGGCGGGCCGCAGGTCAGCGGCCGGCCGATGCTGCTTGCCGGCAAGATCGATTTCTACATGGGTGGCAACCTGCTCTCGGCCTTCGATGCGGTGCAGCAGGGCATCCCGATGCGCGTTGTGGCGGCCGACTTCCAGAAGGACCCGCAGGTCATCATGTCCCAGCCGGGGCAGGGGCTGGACAAGTGGGAGGACCTGAAGAACGCCGACCAGTATATCCTCGGCGACGAGGGCGCGCAGACCTTCTTCCAGTGGATGGTGACCGATCTCGGCTTCGACGCTGCCAAGCGCGTGCCCTACACCTTCAATCCGGCGCCCTTCATCGCCAACAAGAAGTCGATCCAGCAGGGCTATGTGACGTCTGAGCCCTTCGCGGTGCAGAAGCAGGGTGGGTTCGTGCCGAACCAGTTCCTGCTTGCCGACAACGGCTGGGATACTTACGCGACGACCATCGAGGTGATGCAGGACACGATCGACAAGCGGCCCGAGGTCGTCCAGTGCTTCGTCGATGGCTCGGCCAAGGGCTGGTACAATTATCTCTACGGTGACAACAAGGCCGCCAACGAGATGATCAAGAAGGACAATCCGGACATGACGGACGAGCAGATCGCCTTCTCGATCGAACAGCTGAAGAAGTTCGGCATTGTCGATTCCGGCGATTCGGAAAAGCTCGGCATCGGCGCCATGACCGATGCACGCATCCAGGGGTTCTACGACAAGATGGTCAAGGCCAAGGTCGCGCAGCCGGGCATCGACATCAAGAAAGCCTACACGCTTGCCTTCATCAACAAGAGTGTCGGGCTGGAGCTGAAGAAGTAAGGCGGCCCGCCTGACATGATCCAGGAGAAAGTGGCGAAGGCAACGGCATCGGGCGAGAGCCCGATGCTGCTTTCCTTACGCAATGTCGGCAAGGCCTTTTCCAACGGGGTGACGGCGCTGAGCAAGGTCAACCTGGCGATCCGGGAGGGCGATTTCCTCAGCCTGCTCGGCCCGTCCGGCTGCGGCAAGTCGACGGCGCTGCGGCTGATCGCCGGCCTGTCGACGCCGACCTCCGGGCAGCTCGACTGGCGCGGCTCGATCGACCGCTCGAATATCGGCTTCGTCTTCCAGGAGCCGACACTGCTGCCTTGGGCCAGCGTCTTCGACAATGTCTGGCTGCCGCTCAGGCTGAAGGGCGTGTCGCGTGCCAGGGCGGAACCCGCTGTGATGGAGATGCTGGCGCGCGTCCACCTCAATGGTTTCGAGAACGCCGTGCCGCGCGAGCTTTCCGGCGGCATGAAGATGCGCGTCTCGATCGCGCGGGCCATGGTGACGAAGCCGCGCATCCTCTTGATGGACGAGCCCTTCGCCGCGCTCGACGAAATTACCCGCTTCAAGCTCAACAACGATCTTCTGGAGCTTTGGCAGGACGAGCGCTTCACCGTCGTCTTCGTCACCCACAGCGTCTTCGAAAGCGTGTTCCTGTCGAGCCGCGTCGTCGTCATGGCCGCGCGGCCGGGTCGTGTCTTCGGCGAGCTCGCCATCGACGCGCCTTATCCGCGCGACGAGGTGTTCCGGACTTCGCCCGACTACGCCGCGCTTTGCCGGCAAGCCTCGGACGTGCTGGTGAATGCCATCAACTCAACTGCCGGACCTCATCATGACGGCCATTGAAGACACCGCGCTGAAGCTCGATCCCGAAGAGGCGCGCCGCGTCCGCCAGGAGCGGCTGGAGCGGATCGGCAAATGGGTGCTGCCGCTGGCGATCATGGTGCTGGCAATCTGGCTGTGGGACCGCATCTGCGTCTGGAACGAGATCCCACAATACATCCTGCCGCGTCCGGGCGTGGTGCTGCAGACGCTGCACGACGATGCCGGGCTGCTGTCTTCCTCACTGCTGGTAACGCTAAAAATAACCTTCCTCAGCCTGCTTCTTGCCGTCATCGGCGGTGTCGGGCTGGCGGTGCTGTTCGCGCAGTCGAAATGGGTGGAGATGTCGTTCTTCCCCTTCGCCATCGTGCTGCAGGTGACGCCGATCGTCGCGATCTTCCCGCTGATCAACATCTACATCAACAACCAGACGACGAAGCTCCTGCTCTGCGCCTGGATCGTGGCCTTCTTCCCGATCCTCTCCAACACCACGCTCGGGCTGAATTCGGTCGACCGCAATCTGCGCGACCTGTTCAAGCTCAACGGCGCGACACGCTGGCAGCAACTACGCTATCTGCGCCTGCCGGCGGCGATGCCCTATTTCCTCGGCGGGCTGAAGATCGCAGGCGGCCTGTCGCTGATCGGCGCGGTGGTGGCCGAATTCGTCGCCGGCGCGCAGGGGCAATCGTCCGGGCTTGCCTCCCGCATCATCGAGGCCGGCTACCGGCTCAATGCGCCCAGGCTGTTCGCGGCGCTGATCCTGATCTCGCTCACCGGCATACTGATCTTCCTGGTTCTGTCGCTGGTGTCGCATCTCATCCTGCGCCGCTGGCACGAGAGCGCGCTGAAGCAGGAGCGGTAGGATGGTTCGTCCCGTCACCCAGGAGCGCAGCAGTTGATTCCGGACTCAGCGTCATACCGGCTTGGCAATGTCCGGCTGCATGCGTCGCTGACGCCGGGCCTCTTCGCAACCTTCGACAGCGACGGCTTCGCGCTCGCCGACATCGCCGTCGCCGACGGCAAGATTGCCAGCATCGTCGCGCATGGCGGATCGAAGGCCTCGGCCGACGCGATCGACCTCGGCGGCCGCATCGTGCTGCCGTGTTTCGTCGACTGCCATACCCATATCGACAAGGGCCACATCTGGCCTCGAAAACCCAATCCCGACGGCACCTTCATGGGTGCGCTCAACGCCACCGGCGCCGACCGTGCGGCGCGCTGGAGCGCGGAGGACGTCGCGCGCCGCATGGATTTCTCGCTGCGCTGCGCTTACGCGCATGGCACCAAGGCCCTGCGGACGCATCTCGACAGCGTGCCGCCGCAGGAGGAGATCTCCTGGCCGGTGTTCGAGACGGTGCGCGAGAGATGGCGCGGCCGCATCGACCTGCAGGCCGCCTGCCTGCTCGGTATCGAAGGCGTGCGCGACAAGGCCTGGTTCGAGCGGCTGGCAAAGCGCGTCGCCGCGGCCAAGGGTGTGCTCGGCGTCGTCACCTACATGGTGCCCGATCTGGAGGAACTGCTCGACCGGGTTTTTGCGCAGGCGATCAAGCATGGGCTCGACCTCGATTTCCATGCCGACGAGACCGATGACGTCGCGGCGATCTCGCTGAAGAAGATCGCCGAGGCCTCGCTATGGAACGGTTTCGAGGGCAACATCCTCGTCGGCCATTGCTGCTCGCTCTCGCGCCAGCCGGATCTCGAGGTGCTCGACACGCTGGACAAGGTGGCGAAGGCGGGCCTCGCCGTGGTGTCGCTGCCGATGTGCAACCTCTATCTGCAGGACAGGCGCAATAATGGAACGACACCGCGCTGGCGCGGCGTGACGCTGCTGCACGAAATGAAAGCGCGCGGCATCAAGGTCTGTATCGCCTCCGACAACACGCGCGACCCATTCTACGCCTATGGCGATCTCGACATGCTCGAAGTCTACCGGATGGCGACGCGCATCCTGCATTTCGACCACCCGGTCGGCGACTGGCCGAAGGCGGTGGCGGCAACGCCGGCCGAGGTGATGCGGCTCGATGATGCCGGAACGCTCGCGGCCGGCGGCAGTGCCGACTTCATCGTCTTCAAGGGACGGAGCTGGACCGAATTGCTGTCGCGGCCCGAATCGGATCGCATCGTGGTGCGTGCGGGCAGGGCGATCGAATGCCGGCTGCCGGACTATACCGAACTCGACGAATTGATGGTGGGATGATGGATACCGCAGCGCTGCAGCGCGATCTTCAAGGACTCAAGATCGACGACCATCCGGCCATCGTCCAGCAGAAGAGCCGCGACTTCTACTGGTACAGCCCGGTGCTGAAGCAGCAGCTCGACCATATCACCGGCGACCTGATCGTCACGCCGAAGAACGAGGAGGAAGTGATCCGCGTGCTCGCCGCCTGCCATCGGCATGGCATCCCGGTGACGCCGCGCGGCAGTGGCACCGGCAATTACGGGCAGGCAATGCCGCTGTCGGGCGGCGTGGTGCTCAACCTCGCCGAGATGAACGAGGTAAAGGCGATCGCGCCAGGGCGCGTCGTGACCGGACCGGGCGCGGTGCTGGCCGATATCGACAAGGCGACGCGCGCGCATTCCAGCCAGGAACTGCGCATGTCGCCGTCCACCTACAACACGGCATCGATCGGCGGCTTCGTCGCCGGCGGCTCAGGCGGTGTCGGCTCGATCCGCTGGGGCGGGTTGCGCGACCTCGGCAACGTCATCCGGCTCAGGACCGTGACGATGGAGGCCGAGCCGCGCGTCATGGAACTGATCGGCGAGGACGTGCTCAAGGTCATGCACGCCTACGGCACCAACGGCATCATCACCGAGGTCGAGATGCCGTTGACGGCCTCCTACGACTGGATCGACGTCATTGTCGGCTTCGACGATTTCATGGACGCGGCCGGCTTCGGCAACGATCTCGCCGTCCAGGATGGCATATTGGCCAAGCTGATCACGTCGATCGCGGCGCCCATTCCTTACGACTATTTCAAGCGGCATCAGAAGTTCTTCAGGCGCGAGCAGAGCATCGTGGTCTGCATGATCGCGCCGCACGCGATGGATGCGTTCGTCGCGTTTGTCCGGACCAGCAAAGGCGAAATTGTCTTCAGGGCCGACCAGGAGACCGACCTGAAGGGATTGCCGCCGGCCTACGAACTGACCTGGAACCACACGACGCTGCGGGCGATCCGGGTCGATCCGACGATCACCTATCTGCAGGTGCGCTACCCGTCGCCGGATCATCTGGCTCATGTCAAGGCGATGGTCGACCGCTTCGGCGACGAGGTGCCGGCGCATCTCGAATTCATCCGCTTCGATGGCGCCATCGGCGCCGCCGGCCTGCCGCTGGTCCGCTTCACCACGGAGGAACGGCTCGACGAGATCATCCGCATCCATGAGGACAACGGCTGCTGGATCTTCAACCCGCACCGCTACACTCTCGAAGAGGGCGGCATGAAGCAGACGGACGAGGTTCAGCTTACCTTCAAGCGTGAGACCGATCCGCAAGGCCTGCTCAATCCCGGCAAGATGATCGCATGGGAGAACCCAGGCTATGACTATCGCTCCGGCAAGTCCTTCCTGTTCAAGGGGCTGCAAAAGGCGAGTTGATGAACGTCCTCGTGCTTTTCGCTCATCCGGTGGAGACCAGCTTCAATGCCGGCCTGCACCGGATGATCGTCGAGCGGCTCTCGGCGGCGGGACATACGATCGACGACTGTGATCTCTACGCTGAGGACTTCGATCCGCGGATGACGCGGGCCGAACGGCTCGGCTACCACGACCAGCGCGCGCCGGGCGATGCTGTCGCCGGTTACGTCGACCGCCTCAAAAGGGCCGAAGCGCTGGTGCTGTCGTTTCCGGTCTGGAACTACGGCTATCCGGCGATCCTGAAAGGTTTCTTCGACCGCGTCTTCCTGCCCGGCGTATCGTTCAGGCTGGTCGACGGCAAGGTGCAGCCGACGCTGCACAATATCCGGAAGCTTGCCGCCGTCACCACCTATGGCGGCAGCCGGTTCCGGGCGATGCTGATGGGCGATCCGCCGCGCAGGGTCGTAAAGCGCATGCTGCGAGCCACGATAAAGCCCGGCGCGCCCGTCTCCTATCTCGCGCACTATTCGATGAACCTCTCGACCGACGAGACGCGCAAGACCTTCATGGCGAAGGTGGCTGCCAGCATGGACCAATTCTGATGCGCGCGCTGGTGGTCTATTGCCATCCTGTTCCCGAGAGCTATTGCGCGGCGATCCGCGATACGGCGATAGAGGTGCTGAAGGGGAGAGGCTGGGATGTGCGGCTGCTCGATCTCTATGCCGAGAACTTCAATCCGGTGATGAGCTGCGAGGAGCGGCGTTCCTATAACGACCGCGCCCCGGACGATCCGGCGCTCGAGCCGCATTTCGATCATCTTATGTGGGCCGAGGCGATCCTGTTCGTGTACCCGACCTGGTGGTACGGCCTGCCGGCGATGCTGAAAGGCTGGTTCGATCGGGTCTGGGCAACCGAAATCGCCTTCAAGCTGCCGGCCGGCGGAGGGCGGATCACGTCGCTGATGAGGCATGTGACCAAGGTCGGCGTCATCACCACCTGCGGCGCACCGACGTGGTGGAGCGTCGTCGTCGGCCAGCCGGGCCGCAAGACGATCCTGCGCGGCATGCGGGCGCTCTGCGCCACGCGCTGCCGGACATTCTTCCTGGCGCACTATCTGATGGATTCCTCGACGCCGAAGAGCCGGGCGGCGTTCCTTGATAAGGTGCGGGCGAGGCTGGAAAGGTTTTGAGGGCCGGACTTCCCTTCTCCCCTTGTGGGAGAAGGTGGATCGGCGCGCAGCGCCGAGACGGATGAGGGGTATTCCAGCGGAGTGAGACGCTGGCGTTCCCTGGAACACCCCTCATCCGTCGCCTTCGGCGACACCTTCTCCCACAAGGGGAGAAGGGGAAAACCGCGCTACATCCTCACCCGTTCCGCCTTCGGGTCGTACATCGGCTTCAGCGATGCTTCCGCGGCGAAGCGCTCACCGGCGATCTCCACCTCGTAGGACGAGGCCAGAATGTCCGCCTCGCTTTCGCCCTTGCACGGCACATAGCCGAGGCCGATCGCGCCGCCGAGATGATGGCCGTAATTGCCGGAGGTGATCGGGCCGACGATCCTGCCGTCGCGCAGGATCGCCTCGTTGTGGAAGAGCAGGGGCTGCGGGTCCTTGAGGCGAAACTGTACCAGGCGGCGGCTCAAACCGGCCTCTCTTTTCCGCAGCACCGCATCGCGGCCGATGAAGTCGCGTTTGGTCGTCTTCACGGCAAAGCCGAGGCCGGCCTCCAGCACATTGTCCTCGTCGGTGATGTCGTGGCCGAAATGGCGGAAGGCCTTTTCGATGCGGCAGGAATCGAGCGTGTGCAGGCCGCAGAGCTTCAGTCCGACATCGGCGCCGGCATCGGCGATCGCCTCGAAGACATGCGCGGCCTGCTCGGTCGAGACATAGAGCTCCCAGCCCAATTCGCCGACATAGGTGACGCGATGGGCGCGGGCCAGCCCCATTCCGATCTCGATCTCCTGGAATGTGCCGAACGGATTGGCCTCGTTGGAGAAGTCGTTCGGGCTCACCTTCTGGATCAGCTTTCGCGAGTCCGGTCCCATCAGGCAGATGACGGCCTCGGAAGCGGTCACGTCGGTGATGACGACGAACTCGTCGGCGACATGCCGCCGCAGCCAGGCGAGGTCGCGCTGCAAGGTGGCACCCGGCACGACGAGGAAATAGCCCGTCTCCGAGAGCCGCGTCACGGTGAGGTCGCTCTCGATGCCTCCCTTGGCGTTGAGCATCTGCGTGTAGACGATCCTGCCCGGTTCCACGTCCATGTCGTTGGCGCAGAGCCGCTGCAGGAAGGCACGGGCATCGCGGCCCTCGACGCGGATCTTGCCGAAGGAGGTCATGTCGAACAGGCCGACACCGTTGCGGACTGCCAGATGCTCTTCGCGCTGGTTATCGAACCAATTCTGCCGCTTCCAGGAATAGCGATATTCGCGCTCCTGGCCTTCGCGGGCGAACCAGTTGGCGCGCTCCCAGCCCGCCACCTCGCCGAACACGGCGCCGCTGGCTTTCAGATGCTCATGCAGAGGCGAGCGGCGCACGCCGCGCGAGGTCGCCATCTGACGGTAAGGGAAATGGTCGGCATAGAGCAGGCCGAGCGTTTCGGAGACGCGCTCCTTGAGGTAGAGGCGGTTCTTCTGGAAGGGCTGGGCGCGGCGGATGTCGACTTCCCAGAGGTCGAAGGGTGCCTCGCCGTCACTGATCCACTGCGCCAGCGCCATGCCGGCGCCGCCGGACGAAACGATGCCGATTGAATTGTAGCCGGTCGCCATCCAGTAGCCGGAGAGTTCCGGCGCTTCGCCGAGATAGTAGCGGTCGTCGGGCGTGAAACTCTCGGGGCCGTTGAAGAAGGTGTGGATGCCGGCCGTGCCCAACATCGGCATGCGGTTGACGCCCATTTCGAGGATCGGCTCGAAATGGTCCATGTCCTCGGGCAGCTGGTCGAAACAGAAATCCTCGCGGATACCGTCCATGCCCCAGGGTTTCGCCACCGGCTCGAAGGCGCCGAGCATCATCTTGCCGGCGTCCTCCTTGTAGTAGGCGCACTCGTCCGGCACGCGCAGCACCGGCAGGCGAGAGAGGCCGGGGATCGGCTCGGTGACGAGATAGAAATGCTCGCAGGCGTGCAGCGGGATGGTGACGCCGTTCTGCCGGCCAAGTTCGCGCGCCCACATGCC
>NZ_RZSL01001230.1:0-526 GCF_003997355.1 Mesorhizobium sp. M1E.F.Ca.ET.041.01.1.1
ATACGAAGTGTACATGACGCGGGAGAACGACGTTTACCTCACGCTTGACGACCGCGTGCGCATCGCCCGCCAGCACGAAGCCGATCTTCTGATCTCCATCCATGCCGACACGATTGCCGTCAAGGGTCTCCGCGGCGCCACTGTCTACACGCTCTCCGACAAGGCCTCCGATCCCGAAGCCCAGGCGCTCGCCGATCGCGAAAACCTGTCGGACCAGTTCGCCGGCATGAAGATCGAGAACGACAACAAGGAGGTCACCGACATCCTGATCGACCTGATCCGCCGCGAGACGCACGGCTTCTCGATGAGCTTTGCCCACACGCTGGTCGGCCAGTTGTCGACCAGCGTCGGCCTGATCAACAATCCACAGCGTTCGGCGGGCTTCAAGGTGCTGAAGGCGCCCGACGTTCCCTCCGTATTGGTCGAGCTCGGCTATCTCTCCAACAGCAAGGACGAGGCGCAACTCCTCAGCGCCGACTGGCGCGGCAAGGCGGCGCAAAGCATAACCAATGCCGTTGCCTTGTTT
>NZ_RZSL01001231.1:0-524 GCF_003997355.1 Mesorhizobium sp. M1E.F.Ca.ET.041.01.1.1
CGTGACGGCGGGTCGACGAGCCGTCGACCTGGGCGAATTTCTCGAACACGCTCTGCAGCTTCTCGGCGGGAATGCCGATGCCGGTGTCCTCGACGCGGACCTTGAGCTGGACCACGCCGTCGACAACATCGCCGCCGACATCGATCAGCACATGCCCCTTCTCGGTGAACTTCACGGCGTTGCCGAGCAGGTTGGTGACGATCTGGCGGAAGCGCCCGGCGTCGCCGACGACGAAGGCCGGCAGGCGCGGATCGACGCGCACGATGAGCTCGAGGTTCTTTTCAGCAACCCGGGCCGAAACCAGGGTGGCCACGTCCTCGACCGCCTCGGCCAGGCGGAAGGGCGCGGGGTCGAGCGTCAACTGGCCGGCATTGATCTTCGAGAAATCGAGGATGTCGTTGATGATGGTGAGCAGCGCGTTGCCGGATTTGACGATCACGTCGGTGAAGGTCTTCTGGCGTGGCGTGAGCTCGGTCTTGGCGAGAAGCTCGGCCATGCCAAGCACGCCGTTCATCGGCGTGCGG
>NZ_RZSL01001232.1:0-523 GCF_003997355.1 Mesorhizobium sp. M1E.F.Ca.ET.041.01.1.1
GCCATAGCGCACCTCGCGGAAACCCGAATGCATCTCGGTCGCTACCGAGCGGGCGAAGGCACCGGCGCCGAGGTCTTCGGGCCAGAGCTTTTTCTCGGGGTAGAGGTCGGCCAGATATTCAAGGATCGCAAGGGTTTCCCAGACGATCCTGCCATTGTGATTCAGGACTGGAACAAGTCCGGTCGGCGAGACCTTGGCAAGGTTGGCGGCGGTCTCCGGCGTGCGCAGGCGCACGAAGCTTTCCTCGAAGGGGATCTCCAGATGCTTCATCGCCACCCATGGCCTGAGAGACCAGGACGAAAAGCACTTGTTGCCGATGAAGAGAGTGAAGTTCGCCAAGACGGTTCCCCCGATTCAGGTGTCACCTTAGTGATCGCATAGCGGAGCAGACAAGGGTTATGCAGGCCAGCCGCCCCCTCGGCCCGGCCCTGCCGACCACACGGATACGGAACCGCGAACCAGACCTGGCCGTTTCTCTCGCGGATTGGATCTCCGGGAGATGCGGAGATGGTGAACATGCTGT
>NZ_RZSL01001233.1:0-523 GCF_003997355.1 Mesorhizobium sp. M1E.F.Ca.ET.041.01.1.1
ATGATATTCGCTAAATTACGGATTGGCTCTATACAGCGGAAAGTTCGACGTTTACCCTGTACTCCGGGGTAAACGCACGTATTGCAGCGCAACAATCTTTAATTGACCCAGAAGCCACTTCATATAGAGCTGAGGTGGGATGTAATGCTGCTAGGGCGCGCGTTTCGACAAAGGTCACAATGACCCGGCTTGAGATAGACCTTGACCGTGCACCATTGCTGCCCCCGGTCGGCGTACGGAATTTCAGATGGGTCTGGGTAACAGGCCAAAGTTCGACCGAAAGGCGGTGGAGGTGTTGCTCAAATCCTTGGACACCAACCGCAGGTCGTAGGTTCGAGCCCTGCTGCCCGTGCCATTCCCCAATGGCCAATCGAAAGCTTCCGTGGTTGAAAATCGCCGGGCGGCTTGCCATATCTGGAAAATTCGGGCATAAGCCCCCGCATAGCCGGGACGGGACGACTGGATGGTTCCGAGGCGGCGCTAGAACATAAAGCGGACCCTTGCCACTTGCGTGGATTAAGAA
>NZ_RZSL01001234.1:0-523 GCF_003997355.1 Mesorhizobium sp. M1E.F.Ca.ET.041.01.1.1
GTCGATCGACTACGGCAGCCTCGGAATTCCGGAAGCCGCCGTGCCCTCGTTCGAGGAAGCCCGGGAGATGTTCGCTTCGCTCGGCCGGAAGCGGACCGACGAGGTGTTCGCTTGCGGTGAGATGCTCGCGAAAGTGCGCGGCAAGTCACCCAGCCAGGAAGTCTTCGAACGTTGGTCTAAACAGGCATGCCGGCTCACCAGGCGAGGTGCCGGCAACTACATCGCGGTTCACAACAACCTGCGTGCCCATCGGAAGGTCCTGGTCGACTGCAGCGTGCCGGCGGCCGCTATGTACGCGCTGGCGGGAGCGGAGGTCGAAACCGTCGCTTCCGTGGTAGCAGACCTCAAGGCGGGCAAGCGGCCGACCGTTCGCGAAATTAGGGCTCTGGTTTCCGGTGACACCCAGAGTGCGCAACCGGACCCGGCCGACATTGCCGGAGCAGACGGGCTGAGAGCGCTGGCGCGGGCGAAGGCCCAGAACGGGGTGCCGATCCTTGTGGAGAGGCTCAAGGGGGTGCTTGGC
>NZ_RZSL01001235.1:0-509 GCF_003997355.1 Mesorhizobium sp. M1E.F.Ca.ET.041.01.1.1
GGTAGTGATGCTGCGGAGCAGCCTCGAAGGCGCCGGCCTCCTGCCGGCCGATCGCGAGAAGAACGCGACGTGGCGCCATGCCGAGCGCGTTGGCCGCTTCAGCAACACCGGCAACGAGCGTCCAACGATCACCAGCCACAGGCTCCCAGCCGGGACGCCGCAGGGCAATGATCGGCACACCGGTTTGCTGGGCCGCCTCGGCGGCATTGGCAGAAATGCGCGCCGCATAAGGGTGCGTAGCGTCGATCAGCAGGTGGACGTGTTGTTCGCTGAGATAGACGGCCAACCCCTCTGCGCCACCGAAGCCGCCGACGCGCACCGGCACGCCTTGCGCGACGGGACTTTCGGTGCGGCCGGCCAGCGACAGCGTGACCGAGAAATCCGCGCGACGGGTAAGCTTTCCTGCCAACTGCCGGGCTTCGGTGGTTCCGCCAAGGATCAGAATGTTCTTCATGGGCACCATGATGCGCAGCGCCTGCGCTGCCCCTCACCCTTACCCTCTCCCCGTA
>NZ_RZSL01001236.1:0-508 GCF_003997355.1 Mesorhizobium sp. M1E.F.Ca.ET.041.01.1.1
GGGTGCAGCTCCGTTTCGTGCCGAAACCAGACAAGGACAGCGCGCCGATGCGCGAGGGCAGCGTCGACCTCGAAACCGGCGTGGTCGGCGGCTCGACCGGGCCGGAGGTGCGGGCGCAGGCGCTGTTCCGCGACCGCTTCGTCGGCGTCGTGCGGCCGGGTCATTCGTTGAGCGAAGGCGGGATCACCGCTGCCCGCTTCGCCGCCGGACGCCACATCCTGATCTCGCGCCGCGGCCTCGATCGCGGGCCGGTCGATGACGCGCTGGAACTCGCGGGGCTGGCGCGGACGATCACGACCGTGGTCGGCGGCTTTGCCGAAGCGCTGGCGCTCGCCCGCGGCTCCGACCTCATCGCCACGGTGCCCGAGCGCTACACCGGCAAGCTCCGCGAAGGCCTGTTCACCTTCGCGCTGCCGATGCGGCTCGCCGGGCTCACCATCTCGCTGCTATGGCACCCGCGCGTCGACGCCGACCCGGCGCATCGCTGGCTGCGGGGGATCGTGCGCGA
>NZ_RZSL01001237.1:0-506 GCF_003997355.1 Mesorhizobium sp. M1E.F.Ca.ET.041.01.1.1
GACCGCCGTCTTCCTCGGCTCCGACGAGGCGCCGTTCATCAACGCGGCCTGCATCGTCATCGATGGCGGGCGCTCGGTTCTCTACCACGAATGAGGTTTCGCACCGGCGGCCGGTCGCCGGAAAACGTCTTCAAAGCAGATCACGTCCCACCGGCCCGGGATCGACAGGGAGGAAAACCATGAAAATGATCAGGGCATGCCTGGTTGCGGCCGCGACCGCTGCCGTCGCGCTGACGGTCCACGGCGCCGGCGCGCAGGACAAGATGAAGTTCGGCTACATCAACAAGATGGGCGACCATCCCTGGTTCGTGCGCGAGGTGAAAGGCGCCAAGGACAAAGCCGCCGAGCTCGGCGTCGACCTGCTTGTCCAGGACGTCCAGTTCGACGCTAACCTCGCCGTCACCACCTTCGACACTTACGTCGGCGACGGCGTCAAGGGCATCGCCGTGGTGGTGCCGGATCGCTCGCTCGGCCCGGTCGTCGCCGACAAGGCGAAGGCCGCCAGG
>NZ_RZSL01001238.1:0-505 GCF_003997355.1 Mesorhizobium sp. M1E.F.Ca.ET.041.01.1.1
CCGGTGACGAAGCCGTCCTCCACCGCTTCAACCGCCAATTCCACCGCCGCTTCGGGGAGATATTTTTCCGGGTTCTCGACGAAGTCGGCGGGACCGCCGAGCGTCGTCACCATACGCGCGAAGACCGCCGCCGCGCGGCCGCCGGCAAGCGTCTCGGCGGCGCGCCTGATCCCGTCCTGGTTCGACGACACAATCCCCGCCGACTGCAGCATTTCGGCGGCCAGCGCCAGCGTCACGTCCTCCAGCCGGCGGTCGCGGACCCGGCCGGTGAGGAAATCGACCGCGTTCTTCACCTCGACCGCATTGCCGGCGGCCGAGGCCAGCGGCTCGTTCATGCCGGTCACCAGCGCCGAGGCCTTCAGGCCCGCGCCATTGGCGACTTCGACCAGGCTGTTCGCCAACGCGACCGCATCGCGCGATTTCTCCATGAAGGCGCCGTTGCCGACTTTGACGTCGAGCACCAGCGAGCCGAGCCCGGCGGCGAGCTTTTTCGACAGGATCGAGG
>NZ_RZSL01001239.1:0-500 GCF_003997355.1 Mesorhizobium sp. M1E.F.Ca.ET.041.01.1.1
GGTAAGTACGTTGAGCAGCGGTAAAGGCGGCGGTCGCCCCGTACACGGGATCCGAGACGACAAGTTCATCGTAGTCGGCCTTATAGGCCGGATCGTCAGCGCCATAGACGAGCAGATTGTCAACCCGGTTGCTCGTTTCCGCACCGATCCCAAACGCGTTGAGCTTCCGAAAGAGTTCCGTCTTCTCAGCCCTGCTCGGTTTCAGATTCTCACCAAAAATGTTGCGGTAGATGCTCGCTAAATCGAGGTGTCCGGCGTCCTGCAGCGCAGGCACGTCGGCGCATGTCATCAATCCGTCCCGGGCGTCGGGATGACCGAGGAGACTGTTGGCAATCAACGCCAGGAGTTGACGCACCGGAAAATGGCTCCCGTTGCGCTCGCTAAGTTCAATGACCGCCGCAAGCCGCCTTTTGAATGGATCCTCTTCACCGACGCCTATGAGCCGTCGGCGATTTTCGAAGATGGGACAGATTGCGCCGTCGCTGCGCGCGGAGCAGCCG
>NZ_RZSL01000123.1:0-13324 GCF_003997355.1 Mesorhizobium sp. M1E.F.Ca.ET.041.01.1.1
GTCCTGCCCGTCCTCCGCAGCTGCTGCGCTGCAGCTGCGGAGGGTGGACCGGACATCTCCCCCACAAGGGGGGAGATCAGATGTCGCCGTGGCCTTCGCCAATCACCAACGTTGAAAGCAAGAGCCGGCGCTGGAACCGCCAATCTCCCCCCAAGTGGGGGAGATGCTCGGCAGGGCAGAGAGGGGCGCGAAGGAACTCAGCCTTCCCATTAGCCACGCACCACAACCCAAGGACCCCCATGCCCCGCAAACCTTCCAAAAAACCCCAGCCCCCAAAGCTCCCCAAAGGCGAGGCCGAACAGGTGCGCATCCGCCGCGAGATCGGCCATGATTTCGCGCTGAAGCCCGACACCTTCGGTCGCCAGCGCCTCACCCCCGGCACGGCGGAGGCGCGCCGCGTCTACGAGGTGTCGAATGGCGGCTACACCTCTGCCGGCGGCATCGTGCGCCTGCGCAACGTCGATCCGCTGGTCGGCATCACCTCGCTCACCCGCCAGCAGCGCGAGGCAGGAGGGCGCTTCCGTGACGATTTCGAGCGCGCCGCCCGCGAAGGCCTGCAGCCGCAATCCTGGAGCGAGCGCGTCGACAGCGGCCGGGTGGGCGGCGGCATCCCCGACCGCGTGCTTTCAGCCGGCCGCGCGCATGCCCACGCCGCCGCCGCGCTTGCCCATTGGGAGGTAGCCGAGGTGGTGCGCAAAATCTGCCTCGAAGGCCAGTCGGTGAAGGCGCTCGCCGAGCGCACCGGCGACGGGCGGGATGTGGTGGTGAAGCTGCTGAAGGTCGGGCTGGACCTGCTGGCGGTGCATTACGGGATGATGATGGGGAGGCGGGCTGGGTGAGTGGCACAAGAAACGGTTTGGTTTAGAATATATCGCACCCACCATCTCGTTTGATGGCGTCCATGATCGCCAAGGAGACACCGGATTGAAGATGAAGCAGCCGGTCGGTAACGGCCAACTCGCTCCACTGTGACCGTTCAATGACGAAGCTCTGGGAACTGGAAAAGACCGTCGAGGTGGAGTTCACCGTCGAAACAGCAATTTATCGCTTTCGCCTCGAAGCGCAGAAGCCGGCCCACGAGCAAGGCAAATACCGGATCAGGCTATTCGAATATGACGTATTCCGCATCAAGCCGACCTTTGGCGACTATCCCGAGGACGGCGCCGATCACGAAATCCAGTTCGCCGCCAACCTGTCCATCGACCAGAAGGAATATGAGGCCGCGTCTGCCGACGAAGCATTGCAAATGGCTATTGGCGACCTGCGCAAGCAGCTTTTCGTTTAGAATAGCAGCAGTCGAATATTGCCGGCTCTGGCGCCTCTGACTGGATCATGCTGTGATCAATAGGAAAGCAACAGGTGCCGACGCCGTCGAAGTTGGAATGAAACCAGACATTTTCATCGGCTGCTACGTCAAGGTGTTGTCCTTGTCGAAAGGCAATTACGGGCATCCCGTTGAGGATGTGCGCCAGACGGCTATTGGCACGGTATGCCGGATCGTTGAGCCTTTCGATGGATCCTCGGATGACGGGCTTCAAACAAGGCAAGGCGAATTCCTGGTCGCTTACAAGGCGATCTCGAAGGATGGCGTTGACAGCATTGGCTTTTATCTCCGGCCTAATAATCTCGAAGTGGTTCCTGCCACCGAGGAGCTTTTGCTGCTCTATAGCGACGACCTTTGGCAGTTGATCAGGCCATATGGCGAGCCACAGGACACGTCGACCTTCGCCAGACTCGCGACGGCGTTGGGATATTCACGACCATGACCTACCTTTTCGAGACCGATTGCCATCCGTACGAGGGCCTGCATGAAATACCCCGATGGAACCCTTGCCCGGCTTGGCGACAAGATCCTCGTCTGGGAAGGCAATTAAGGCGTCGTGGTCTGCTCCATGGATACCGACGAATATTCCGAGGAGTACCCCAAGGAAGGTGCTGTCCGAAAAGGCAGGGCTGATCCACTATGTAACGCCTGAGACCGGCATGCGACTGATCGAGAGGAGGAGATGAAGGCAAGGTCCATGACCAGACTGATTGCTCGGCTCCTGATGGGCTTGGTCGTGGTGGCGGCAATTGGCGTGGGGTTGCTGTTGCTGCGAAACAGCCAGATGGATCGAGGTGTACAAGCGCTGAAGCGGGAGGATGGCGCCGCTGCATTGGCGAGTCTGAAACCGCTGGCGCAGCTTGGGGATGGAACTGCCCAGATGCTCGTCGGGTCAATCTATGCCTACGGATGGGGCGGGGTCCACAAGAGTGATGCGGATGCGATTTACTGGTTCCATCGGCTTGGCCCGCGGGGTCCGTTGGTTGCCGAGGAAGGCGCCGATCCAGCAGCGCCATACCAGCTTATGGTTGCAAAAGCCTACGCCGCCGGGGCAGACGGGGTGAGAGCCGACGCCGGCGAAAGTGTGAAGTGGCTGAAGTTGGCGGCTGAAGCTGGAAGCAAGGAGGCCGCCTTAGCGCTCTCCCTATCTCGCCAATGATCTACGACGCCTCTTTGCCCCGCGACGAACATCAGATGAAATGCTGGCCGCCGGAAAAGACCAAACTCTGAAAGACGCAATGCCTTGAGTTCCACATCCACAAGCCCGGCGCCGCCCCTCATCCGCCTGCCGGCACCTTCTCCCCGTGAACGGGGAGAAGAGGGCTGGTCGCGACGCCGGCGCTCATTCTCGACGCTGAAGATTGGCGAAAGCGGTGATGACAGCCCCTTTCTCCCCGTCACTATACGGGGCGAAATGCCCGGCAGGGCAATGAGGGGCGGCGCCGACCGACAGCCTCTGTCAGCGGCGTTTCACCACGCCGCCTCAAGCGTCCTTCTTCAGGGGCTCCGGCTCATCCTCCGGCCCCTTTTCCCACCCGAAAACGCTGCGCCCTCCGAGCAGATGCGACTGGTCCATCTCGCCGGCGACAATCTCCTTCAAGCTCGGCCCCGTCACATAGCGCTCCATCCGCCGCGACTCCCCGTCCAGCCGCTTGAGCGCCTGCAGTTCCTCGTCCCGCCCGAGCTTGGCCTTCCCCACCGCCGATTTCAGCACCGCGATCGTCTCGTCATAGACCTTCAGCGGCACGGGGAAGGGGTGGCGGTCTTTGCCGCCGTGGGCGAGCGAGAAGCGGGCCGGGTCGGAGAAGCGGTAGGGCGCGCCGTGCACCACTTCCGACACCATGGCCAAGGCCCGCACCGTGCGCGGGCCGACGCCGGGCACAAGCAGCAGCTCGGGAAAATCCTTCGGGCCGCTTTCGATCGCCGACGCGATGTTGCCGTGCAGCCGGCGCATGACGATGTCGCTCTCGCGCACGTCGTGATGCGCGGGCATGACGAGGTTGGGGAGCAGCGGCTGCGCGGCCGGCTCGGGCTCGGGCTTCGCGGTTTCTTGGGGCTCCAGCGCGGCAAGCTCGCTCAGGATCTTTTCCGGGCTCATGGTCTTCAGAAGCGCGACCTGGCCTCCGCGCGCTTTCTCCGCGCGATGGTCGGTGAGGTTGACGATCTCGCCCTGGCGCTCGCCCTCGATCGCGGCATGCGGCTGGTCGACGAAGCTCGTTAGCCCCTCCGACAGCCAGTGGTAGCGCCGCGCCTGGCGGGCATCGCCGTTCATGCCCTGCTGCACCACCACCCAGCGCCCGTCATCGCTGACGATGAAGCCGTGCAGATAAAGGTCGTAGCCGTCCTGCACGGCGGCGCTGTCCACCTTGGCGACGAGGCGGCTGGCGGTGGCGAGGGCATCGCCGTCCAGGCCGACGCGGTCGCCGATGGCGATGAGCTCACCCGGCGTCTTGCGCGAATGCGCGCCGCGCCCGCCGCAGACATGGATGCCGAGCTCGCCGGCCATCGGATTGAGGCCGCGTTTCAGCGCGCCGATGACGGAAGTGGTGATGCCGGAGGAATGCCAGTCCATGCCCATCACGGCGCCGAAGGACTGGAACCAGAACGGATGCGCCAGGCGCCGCAAAAGCTCGTCGCGGCCGTAGTGGTGGATGATGGCTTCGCACAGCACCGCGCCGAGCCTGGTCATGCGCTCGCCCAGCCATTTCGGGACCCGCCCGCCATGCAGCGGCAGGTCGGCGCTGCCGCTTCGCTGCGTCACGTCGATTCTCCGTGGATGCCGGCGACTTAGATGGCATTTCGGGAGGGATTTGCAAGGCGGGTGCAAATCTCCCCTCTTGAGGGGGGAGATGGCCGCGAAGCGGCCAGAGGGGGTCGTCTCACATGGAGCGCCGGCGTCCAGAATCCTCCACCTTGTCTCTTTGCCGCGAAGGGCGTTGGCGCTCCACGCGCGGTGACCCCTCTGTCGCCTTTGGCGACATCTCCCCCACAAGGGGCACAAGGGGGGAGATCAGCCGACCTCGTCAATAGCGGCACACCCGCACGCGTTCCAGCACGCGGTGGTGATGGTGCCAGTGCCTCACCCACCTCACATGGCAATGGCGGTAGTGATGGTGCCGGTAGTAGCGGTACGGATAACGCATCGTGTAGCGGGGATAATAGCCGCCGTAATAGCGTGGGCCGTAGTAGCGCGGGCCGTAATAGCGACCGCCATAGAACGGATCGCCGTAATACGGGCCGTAAAAGGGGCCGAAGCCGCCGAACGGACCGAAAAAGCCGCCGCCAAGACCGAAGAACTGTGCATCAGCAGGCGCGACCGTGGCTGCCGCGGAGGCAACGGCGATCACCGAAGCAAGTAGCAGTTTTTTCATGGCAACCTCCTCCTGAAGGTTCACCATGACAACGCTCGGGCCGGCGAAAGGCTTCCTGCGCGGCGTTCACAGGATATCAGTGGCATGTGAAGACCGGCCCGAGTGTGCAGCGGCAGGTCGGCGCTGCCGTTTCGCTGCGACGTGTGCTTTCCGTTACGAATGCCGGCTTTGTAGATGGCTTTTGGGCGGGATTTGCAAGGGGGCTGATCTCGCCTCAAGAGGGGAGATCAGCCAATGCCGACCCGGCTCAATACCTGCAGATGCGGATCGCCTCGTACCTGTGGTGGCGGTGCCTCACATACTCGATATGGCATCGCCTGTGGTGCCGGTAGTAGTAATGCTGACGATAGTAATAGTGCGGCCTGTAGCTGTAATATTCGCCGTAATACGGACGATACATATAGCGATCGCCGTAATAGTCGCCATAGTAGGGCCCGTAGTCGTCATAATAGTCATTGTAATAACCGTCGCCGATGCCGATCCCGAATTCGAGGCGGCCGGCGTTGGCCGGGCCGATCAAGGTGGCCGCCGACGCAATGGCTACGACGGAGGCGAGCAGGAGCTTTTTCATAGACCTCCTCCTTAAAGGTTGATCGCCTCATAAACGCTTCGGAGGCAGCCTATGTTCCCAATCGCTAATATCCCCATCGCGCAGATAAGCAGGCGGCGATGGCTAATCCTACGCCTGGGAGATTAGCCATCGCTATCGGCTTCGCTCAGTCGCCCTTAGTCGCAGATACGCACTCGTTCGATGACGCGGTGGTGATGGCGCCAGTGTTTCACGATCCTAATCCGGCAATTATCATCATAATACCGGTTATGATAGCGCACCACATAACGCTCACGATAGGGAGTGTAGTAGTCGTCGTCATAGATGTGTCGGTAATAGCGATGAGGGTAATACCCGCCATAGTAGTCGTCTCCGTAATAGGGGTCGTAGGACGGGCCTATGCCGATACCGAACTGGACGCTGCCGGCGCTAGCCGGCGCGATCGCGAACGCCGAGGCGATGGCGATCATCGAAGCAAACAGAAGCTTTTTCATCGCTGCCTCCTCTTTCGATGGATGCCCCTTCAGGCAATAAACGGTTTCGGCGCGGACGGTGTTCCCGGGAAAATGCATCGCCCTATCTCTCCTCCTGTGGGAGAGAAAGCGATTTCAACATCTTAGCCGAAGGCTAAGTGCTAGAAATCGCAAGTGAGGGGAAAAGCGCCGGCCTCCGACAAAGGGTGCCGGCGCCCTACGAAATCCCCTTTCTTGCGTCTCTTTCCAAAACAACGAGGGGAGATAGACGCCGCCGTCGCCATACCGCCACTTGCTGTCGCGGCGCCGCGCGTACCCGCCGGCGCCGTCGGCTACTCAATCGCCCAGCCAATCCCGGCAACCACAGGAGCTGCCCATGACCAAGCCCACCATCCTCAAATTCGGCGCCGTCGAGCATGCCGAGGCCGGCGATCTGCCGGGCTGGGTCGTCGTCGAGGGCAGGCCGACCATGCAGACCGCCGTCCAGCACACCGCCGAGGACGGCAAAGTGATGTCGGGCACCTGGCGCGCCTCGCCCGGCACCTACCATGCCACCTACACCGACTATGAATTCGTGCACATGATCGCCGGCCGCATCGTCATCACCCCGGATGGCGGCGAGCCGGTCGAGGTCGGTCCCGGCGACGCCTTCGTGGTCGAGGCCGATTTCAAGGGTACCTGGCAGATCCTCGAGCCGGTGACCAAGCATTTTGTCGTCGTGGTGGGATAGAGCGCCTTCGCCGAAACTGCCGATCTACCCCCTTGCGGGGGAGATGCCCGGCAGGGCAGGGGGGTGTGAAGGATCGCCAACCCTTCCGATAACGGCTTCAACCATCGGGAGTCGCAACCTCTCCAGTTGACACGCTGGCGGGACAGCACCCCCCTCTGGCCTGCCGGCCATCTCCCCGCAAGGGGAGATCACGCGCTCGATCGACCTGCCTACCGCCCCACCTTGGAAATCACCCTTTTCTCCACCTCCGGCTCCAGCGATTCCGCGAACGGCGTCGCTAGGTGATGCTGGTCGCGGAAGGCGAGCTGGCCGTCGATGAAGACGTGGCAGGTGGTGGCGTTGCAGAAGCGGTCGGTAAGGTCGACGTAAGAGGCGTTGGGCACGCTGGTGACGATCTCGCGCTCGATCGCCGCCATCTTGTCGTTGGCGGCATCGGCGCGGGTCTGGTCGCAGAGCGAAGGCGCCTTGTCGCGCCACAGCGCGCGCGACACGCAGGTGTCGATGTTCTCGTCGTTGAACGGCACGTCGCGGATGAAGGCGATCTTCAGCCCGGCCTTGCTCAGGCTCGTAAGCGTCGAACGCAGGCCGGCCCGCCACACGGCGTCCGGCGTGTCCGGCTGGCCCTTGCCTTCCGCCATCTTGCGCGAAGAGGTCAGCGCCAGCTCCGAGATCACCACCAGCGAAGGCTTCGCGGCAATGATCTCCTTGATCGCCTGCTCGCGCCATTGGTCGCATTCGCGGTAGTCGCGGTTGAGCTTCGTGACGAAGTAGGAGTAGCGCGAGGGACGGCACGAGCTTTTCAGCCAGGTTTCGACGCGGTAGCCGTTCTTTTTGCCCGCCTCGATCAGCGGCGTCGACCAATGATCGGCGTGGGAATCGCCGAACAGCGCGATCATGCGCTGGCCATTGCCGAACACACAGGGTTTCGGCGTCACCGTGTCGTAGCCCTCGACGCAGGCCTTGGCGCGCGCGGTCGCGGGTTCGGCGGCGCTTGCCGCGATGCTGCGCTGCTCGGGGTTCTGGTGGCGCACCGCAAGCGCGGCATTGCCGTAGGCGGCTGCGACGCCGGTGCCGGTCAGGAGGAGGGCCGGCACCAGCGCCCGCGCCGCATTGGCCATAAGCCAGCCGTTGCGGCGGATCGGATTCTCGATGAGATGGTAGCTCAGTGCCGAAAGCGCCAGCGTCAGCCCGAGGCAGGCCAGGCGTTGGGCGAGCGTCAGCTCCTCCACCAGCATGCCGGCATAGACGATGACCGGCCAGTGCCACAGATAGAGCGAATAGGAAAGTTTTCCGATCCACTGCAAGGGCGGCAGCGCGAGGAGGGCGCTGGGGCCACTCCTCGCGTCGGCCGCGCCCGCCAGCAGCAGAAGGACAGTGCCGGCAACCGGCACCAGGGCCAGAAAACCGGGGAAGGGAGCCTCCTCGCTGAAGGTAAGGTAAGCGAAAGCAATCAGCGCCAGCCCGCAGAGGCTGAACGCCAGGGCAAGCCGCGGGCGCCTCTCCAGCAGCCATGCCGGCGCCATCGAGGCCAGCCCGCCGGCGGCGAACTCCCAGGCGCGCAGCGGCGAGAAATAGAAGGCCCAGGGCTGCGACACGGGGGTCAGCCACGCGCAGACCGCGAAGGAGACGAGGCCAGCAATGCCGATCGCAAACATGATGGTCCGCTTGCCGGGCTTCAGCCAGGCCGCCAGCATCAAGAGCGCCGGCCAGGCGAGATAGAACTGCTCCTCCACCGACAGCGACCAGTAGTGGATGAAGGGGTTGTTGGCGGCGTCGTTGGCGAAATAGTCGAACGACCAGCGGATCAGCCACAGGTTGATCATATAGGCCGAGGCGAACATCGCGCCCTTGGAATAGAGCGCCTGCTCCTCCGGCGACAGGATGATCGCGCCCGCGGCAAGCGTCGCGGCGATGACGAAAAGCGCCACCGGCAGCAGCCTGCGCGCGCGCCGGGCGTAGAAGCGCAGGAAATCGAGCCGGCCGGTCTGTGAAATCTCGGTGGTGAGATGGCGGGTGATCAGGTAGCCGGAGATGACGAAGAAGATGTCGACGCCGGCAAAGCCGCCGGGCAGCGCGCTGAGGCCGAAATGGAAAGCGACGACGCCCGCCACGGCGAGCGCGCGCAACCCCTCGATGTCGGGCCGGAAATCCGGCGATGGTGCTGGCACGAAGACGAACCTCGCAACGGTCGTTCGTATCCCGCCTTGGGATCAAGCCTCGGCTCTACGCGCTCATATTGCAATGCAACAAATCTAACGCAGTGCAACATAGGGGGAGATGGCGAGGGGCGCGCGCGGCGCCGGAACTGCCGATCTCCCCCCTTGCGGGGGAGATGCCCGGCAGGGCAGAGGGGGGTGCGAAGGAACGCGGCGTTTCCCGCTCTGCCTGACAAAAATCCCATGTCTCAGGAAAGCAGGCCGAATGCAGAGAGGTTGGAGGGACAGCACCCCCCTCTGTCCTGCCGGACATCTCCCCCGCAAGGGGGGAGATTGGCTGTCGCCCGCGCAGCGCTCTCCGCCTCAATCACGCCTTCTTCAAAAACTCCGTCTTCAGCACCAGGCCCTTCACCTGCTTGGTGTTGCATTCGATCTCGCCGGGATTGCCGGTGAGGCGGATGTTCTTCACCAGCGTGCCGCGCTTGATCGTCTCGGACGTGCCCTTGACCTTGAGGTCCTTGATCAGGGTCACGGAGTCGCCATCCTTCAGCGGCGTGCCGTTGCTGTCTTTTACGATCGCGTCTGTCATGTCGGGTCTTTCATCGTTTGAATGACGGTGCGTCCGCCTATCGCGCCGATGATGGGCTGGTCAAGCCGATCACCCCTCAATCGTCACCTCCGCCTCGATCTCGACCGGGAGATCGAACGGCAGGGCGGCGACGCCGATTGCCGTGCGGGCGTGGCGGCCGACCTCCGGGCCGAAGACCTCGAGGATAAGATCGGAAAAGCCGTTCATCACTGCCGGCGTCGCGGTGAAGCGTGGCGCCGAATTGACCATGCCGTGCACGCGGCACCAGCCGGTGATCCTGTCGAGGCTGCCGAGCTCGCGCGTGAGGCTCCCGAGCATCGACAGCCCGACCTTGCGTGCTGAAGCCCGCGCCTCTTCCAGCGAGACACTGTCGCCGACCACGCCGCGCCTCCTGGCGCCGCGCCGCGACGAGCTTTCCGGTTCGCCGTCCTTTCGTCAAGAATGACTTGGCCCGAAGAAGAAATGGACTTGGCCTGAAAAACTGGCTCCGAAAAATTAGGCCCGCGCGGACCGCAGCTTTGCGATCCGCGCGGGCGGGCGCCGGCCCCCGCCGGCAGCGCCAAGCCTCCCAACCCTCAGGCTGGCTGGGTGGCTATCTGGTTCGGCCTTTTGCCCGGCCGATCGTTTTTCCTCGCCGATCCGCAGCCGCCGAGCGGCCTCCCGTGAACGGCTCCCCTTTTGTCTTAAGCAATTCCGGACGGAAGCCGCTGAGCATTTCTCGTCGAATTGCTTCTAGAAATGCAGGTCCAGCGGCGGCGGATAGGCCTGGCCCGGTTCGGCGGTCTTCGCCATCGCGCCGGCCGGAAGCATAATGCCGCCGGTGGCTTTTTCATCGAGCAGCGGCCGGTGTTTCTCGGTGTTGCACTTTATCTCGGTTGCCAGGATTTTCGTCTTAGCCTCCGCTGCTTGCGGCAGGGCAAACGTGAGGACAAGCGCCGATAGCGCCGACAGGATGATTTTCATGACGATGTTCCCTCTTGGCTTTGCCGCCTCCTCAATGTTTGAAACCGGACGCGTCGAGCAGGGCGACCTGCCTGCCGTCGATGTAGAAGCGAATCGCGTGCGTGTCGTTGTCGATGGCGATGCGCGTCGGTTGAAGAGCCTGCGCCGCGGGCGCCTGGGGAACTTTCGAGGTAAGGCCTCCGTCGGGCGCGTTGGCAAAGAGCAGCGCCAATGCGATGCATCCCGCGGTGAATACAATGAAGTGAGTCTGGAAGAGGCGGTTGAGGTCATGTGAAGCCGTTCCTTCCTGAGGAGGTGGCATTACGGTTCGGTTGTTCCCGAAAGCCGGGTTTCGCCGTTGCTCGAAATCGAGCGTGTCACAGCTCTACGAAGGAAAGGGGAACTCAAGCCCCACATTCAGCGCGTTTTTCCTGACGGTCTGCCCCTTGCCCGTCGCGAGCTTAGCGCTGGTCGCCGACCCGAAAAGAGAGTACATGCGGAACACCGTGGAATTCTCTGGAATTCCTGGAATATTAGCATATGGAAAACTAGTCGGCTAAGAGCGCGGATCCTGGTGAATGTCTTGCACAGCGGCCTTGCGGCGAGCCTGAAAGCATGATCTTCGCTCGAACAGGAGGCCGATCCCGATTCCATCGGGATGCAACGGGTGCAGCCGGATGGCACTGAATATCGCGCAGAAGTTGCGACTGACTTCGGTCGTGCTCGGAACCGCCACCCGCAAGGACCTGGCGGCGGCGTTCCGCGCCGTCAACCCGAAGACGGCTTTCGATGTCGGCCGGGCCGACAAATGGCTCCAGGGCCGCGCCCAGCCTCGCGAGCACAGCGTCTATGAAGATTGGGCGAAAGTGCTGCGCCTCGAACAGCCCGGCGCCTGGATCGCTGAGAGCGATCTGCCGACCTTCGCGGCCACGATAGCGGCACGCCACGGCATCGATACGGCGGAGCTCGAACGCCGCGCAAGCGCCCAGTCGGAGGCCTCGCCCGGACACGACGACAAGGGCGTCGGCCAGGCGCTTGCCGGAACCTACGCCTGCTATTCGCGCGCCTGGTCGCCCTATTATCGCGGCCAACTCATCAGGGGCCGCCTGTCGATCGAGGCCGGTCCGGGCGTGCATGGGTTCACCGCCACCTATCGCGAGACGTTGCCGACCGGCCAGTTGCAGCTCGGCGGCCCGGTCACGCCGGCAAAGCGCAGCCTCTATCTGCATCTGAAGGAGGTCGGCGGCGAGGCGCAGTTCTTCCTTTGCCTGTTTCCGCAGACGCAGCCGGTGAGTGTGCTCGGCGGCTATATGTGCGGCACCGCCATCATCGGCCCCGAGCCGCAACCCTCGCTCACCAGGATCTTGTTGGTGCGCCTGCGCGATGCGCCCGCCGCCGAACAATGGGGCGGGTACTTGTCGCCTGGAACCTCGATCGCCGCCGACCTGGCGAGCCTCGGCATCGTCATCGAGCATCCGGACGCGGTCGACCGGCAGCTCGGCCAGTTCCTCAGCGCCGAAAGCGACGGCGGCGTCAACCAGATCCCGCCGGCCGAATTCCGCGCCATCATCGAAGTGTTCGACCGCCACTGGCTGCAGCATGCGGGCTAAGGGCGTGCTTGACAGTGCGGCCGCATCGCGCTCACCTGCGCCGGTCGTTGACCCGTGCAGGAACGGACGATGAAGAAGACCTACGAGAAGCCCAGGCTGCAAAAGCGCGGCAGGCTTTCGGCCGTGACCGCCGCCGCGCCGTCGTCCGGATTCACGTTCTGAGATCCGCCCCGGCTGCCGACTGTCCAAACTTGACAATCGCCCCCCGCGGCGCTCATTTTGCGCGGATCGTGTTCAGGGGGAATCTCGATGAAGAAAGCATACAGCAAGCCGACGCTTGACAAGCGCGGAAAGCTCTCCGCCGTCACGGCCGCCAACGGCGCGTCCATAGCGATCTGACGAACGTTTTCGGACCCTCGCGCGGAAACCTCGCGCCGCTTCCGGCCAGGAGCGGGCGGTACACTGCATAGTGCCCGCCCGTCCGGCGCCGCCGCCAAGCTGCTGAAACCCCGTCCGTCCCCAACAGCAACGGTCATGGCGTGACCAGTGACTGCGGAGTGCCACTGGCCGGGCCTGCTGTCAACGCCGGGGGAGGAGCCCGGCGCGAGGCGTTTTCCGCATTGTGCAGGGCCGAAATTGGTCCCCCGCGATCACGCCATGCGGTTGCCGCAGGCCCGGAAAATGGCGGATTTCCGGGCTTTTTGGCCATCCCGCGAGCCGGCTGCGGCTTGTGTGCCTATCCGCTTGAATAGGTTCGTTTTTCGCCGGCTGACCTGTTTTCGAGGCTCGGTTCTCAACCTGACTTTTTTTGGGGGCATTTCCGCAACGCAACATTGGCGCCAGATATCGCTCTTTGAACGGCCAAATCTCCCTCTCGAGGGGTTGAGGGAGCGGTCGGCACGGCAGACGGAAGCCGTTGCCTGGAGAGGAGAGATCAGGCACCTCTGTGAACAGCTTCATGGTGCCCTGACGCCGGTGTGGTATGATATACGATGCGAGCGGGAGGGTGCGATGACCGATCGGTTGCTCGAGATTCTCGCCAGGCGCAAAACGTGGCTGGATCGTATGGCGCTTGGGTTGCTCATTTTCCTGGCAACGCTGATCGCCGCGCTGATGGGCGGCGCCAGCGCCTGAGGGACGTCAGCCCTCGGCGATCGTCAAAGGCTTGGCTATTCCTGACTGACTGGCACGCTGTAGCCGCGCAGGCCGGTCCCGTTGCAGTTCTGGCAGGTCAGCCTCTGGCCGGGGCAATTGTCGCGGCGGCTGCCGGCTGCCGGGCAGCAGGTGCCGTTGGAGGCGACCCACTTGTCGCATTGGAACACCTTGCCTGCCCCCTGGCATTGAGGGCAGGCGAACTTTCTGAAATCGCTCAAACGGCCTCCGGCCGGTCCAAACGGGCTTGGTAACGCCGCGACGGCGGTGCGCGGGTTCCAAGGCATGCGCCCGTTTGTTCGGCAAGCAAATAGATAACATTATTTAGCTTAAGCTAATGAGGCGGAATGCGACCTGCAATGCAAGTGTGGCGGCGTTCGCAGGCTGGCTTGATGGCGATTGCGAAAGTGGTCGCGATAGCTGATCTCATCCCATGGAGGAGATTGGCAGCTTCTGTTCCCCGCACACTTCGCGCACGATCCCCCGC
>NZ_RZSL01001240.1:0-499 GCF_003997355.1 Mesorhizobium sp. M1E.F.Ca.ET.041.01.1.1
AGCCCATATATGCAATGATTGTGGACGCCAAAAAAATGGGGATTCGTCCGGCAGGGGCAAAGCAGCGCATCCTAGCTTCTAGATGAATACCGTTGCCCTCCCAATCTCCTCGCGACTACTGAGGAACGGAAACGATAAATCGGACGACTAACCTTCCGAACGCGCAAGAACTGTCGGCCATGCCGTTTGGCAAAGGACGGCTGCGCGGAGTTAATCGGCGGCAACTTGGCATGGGAAGAGAAGTCAACTCCAATCAAGAAGCCAGCCGCGAAACGCTAGCTAACGCCTAAGGTCTGGAGCTCGCCTTCTGTTCAACGCCATCACAAGGACGGCGTTGAGCAGGGTAACGAACCTTACATCTTGATGTTGCCAAGCCGTCCTGGACGTGGCGATCTAGTACTCGATTAGCGTATAAACGAAAAAAGCTTGCAGTTTTTTCGCCGCGCCGCCGCTCGAAAAGTTCCATGTTCGCCTGGGCAACGGCTGGCTTGGTCATGCG
>NZ_RZSL01001241.1:0-499 GCF_003997355.1 Mesorhizobium sp. M1E.F.Ca.ET.041.01.1.1
GCTCACCAGGGATGGGTGGTTCGCGGGACTATCCGCGTGGGACCGCAAGAACACGGTGACGCTTCGTTTTGATCGCATCGTCAGTGGCGCGCGAATAGGCCTCGAGCAGAGCAGCAAGGTCGGCGCCGGTCGGGGGTGACCGCACAGACCTCGGCGATCCTTGATGCTTGTCCATGAAATCCGAGAAGTGCGCAATCAACCGGTCATGGCCGCCTGCAGCCAGGACGAGCCGACGCCGCCGGGCAACAGCATCGTCCTCATCTGTCATCAACCAGCTGACAGGCTTGTCCGCGAGCCATTCGAAGCAGCGGATGCGCGAGGACGTGGACAGGTTCGTGAGCGTCTTCCCCAATGAGACGCCTGCAACGATAGGCGCGCCCAGCAGGCGCGAAGTCAGGTCGCCGATCGTCATCGATCCCTTGGCCATCTCCACCTTGCAGATATCGTCGATCGACCGTTCCAGCCGTCGTGCCGACGTTTTGACGAAGACCTTCGATGC
>NZ_RZSL01001242.1:0-498 GCF_003997355.1 Mesorhizobium sp. M1E.F.Ca.ET.041.01.1.1
GGTGCTGCGGTCATTTCTAAAATCCCGGTATCAGCCGATATGGGCTTTGTAGGCGGCCTCATCCATGAGGCTGGCGAGCTGGCTTTCGTTGGAAAGCTTCATCTTCCAGAGCCAGCCGTCGCCGGTCGCCGCCGAATTGACCAGCGAAGGGTCGGACGACAGCGACGTGTTGGCTTCGATGATCTCGCCGTCCACCGGCGCGTAGACATCGGAAGCCGCCTTGACGGATTCGACGACGACGGCGGTGTCGCCCTTGGCGAGCTTGCGGCCGATTTCCGGCAGTTCGACGAAGACGAGATCGCCGAGCTGCTCCTGCGCGTAGTCGGTGATGCCGACGGTGGCGACCCCGCCTTCGACGCGCAACCATTCATGGTCTTCAGTAAAATAGGTGTTTGCCATCGGGAAATCATCCTTTGCGGTAGCGGTGTGGCGTGAAGGGCAGGGACGTGACGTCGACCGGGATTTTCGTCCCGCGGACATCGGCGAACAGTCTGGTAC
>NZ_RZSL01001243.1:0-498 GCF_003997355.1 Mesorhizobium sp. M1E.F.Ca.ET.041.01.1.1
GAGCTGTACAGGCTTATCTGGCGGCTCTGGCTGACGGCGAAACACCGCCACAGACCACATCCGACCCGCCCAACCTGGCCGCTTTCGTAGCAAGCCTATCGAGTGCCTGGCACGCGGGCGAAATCCGTCCGACCTTCTCCATCGAAGCCAAACCGCGTTACCTGCGGAGTCTACAAAAGCTCTCGCCACAAACCCTTATTGCGGCTCCCATCGCCGCGCTCAAGCCGGTGATCCCATCCACTCCTGCCGCGACAGCAGAAATGCAGGAGGAGCCGAAGCCGGTCTACGCCGAGCCTGGCCAAGCCCGCGTCCAGGCGCTCCGCATGGTGTGGCCGATCGTTTGTCGCCGATTGGAGGAGTTCCCCAACATCAACGCCACGCAGCTCTTCGAGGAGCTGTGCGTCCAGTTTCCAGGTCGATTTACCCGCAAGCAGTACAAAACACTCGTTCGACGGGTCAATCTCTGGCGCCAAGCGGCTCGCGCACGCGGTGTTGTCG
>NZ_RZSL01001244.1:0-497 GCF_003997355.1 Mesorhizobium sp. M1E.F.Ca.ET.041.01.1.1
GCACTGCGACCAGAACACCCGCGCCGTTCTGGTCCGGCGCGATGACACGCGCTGCAGCATCCGCCAGGTGGTGTCGCCGATCATGAACGACCGCGACGAATTCTGCGGGCTGGTCATCGTCTTCCAGGATTTCACCGATGCGCGCGCTCTGCAGCGCCAGCTCGCTTACGCCGCCGCCCACGACGCGCTGACCGGGCTCGCCAACCGCTCGAGCTTCATCCGCACGATGGAGGAGTTGGTCGATCAGTGCCGTCTCAACGGCGGCGAGCACCAGTTCATGTTCGTCGACCTCGATCATTTCAAAGCGGTCAACGACACCGGAGGCCACGCCGCGGGCGATGCGCTGCTGAAGAGCGTTGCCGATGCGATCCGCAACGGGCTTGGTCCAGAAGATATCGTTGCCCGCCTCGGCGGCGACGAGTTCGCCGTCATCCTGAAGTCAGGCGCGCCGACAAGGGCGATGATCGCGGCGCGCTCCATCATCGACGCCATCCGCA
>NZ_RZSL01001245.1:0-497 GCF_003997355.1 Mesorhizobium sp. M1E.F.Ca.ET.041.01.1.1
TTCCTCCCTAGACTTCGACCGTGTCGTGAAAGCGATGCGGTCTTTTTTTGAGCCGCGAACCGCAAACGCGGCTGTCATTCCGCGGCAAGCGGCAGATCGACGAAATGATGGTCGGGCATCGCCACCAGTTCGGCCGAAAAGCGCGTCAGGTCGTCGGCTAAAGCGTCGAAGCCGGCCGATTTCTGGAACGTCCGCTCGTTCATGTAAAGCCCGCGATTGACCTCGATCTGCAGCGCATGCAGATGACGTGCCGGCCGCCCGTAATGCTCGGTGATGAAACCGCCGGCATAGGGCTTGTTGTGCGCGACCGCGTAGCCCATGCCGGTGAGCAGGCCGATCGCCCTTTCGGTGAGGGACGCGGCTGCCGAAATGCCGAAACGGTCGCCGATGATGAAGTCGGGCCGCACGCCATTGTCGCCGACGCGGATGCTGGCCGGCATCGAATGGCAGTCGATGAGCACGGCATAGGCGAACCTCGCATGGGTTCTGGTAAGCAG
>NZ_RZSL01001246.1:0-493 GCF_003997355.1 Mesorhizobium sp. M1E.F.Ca.ET.041.01.1.1
GTCTCACGCCGGTCAAGCACATCCTTGGCGGTTACACCGCGTGGAAGGCCGCCGGCCTGCCCGTCGAGCCGGGTCAGAAGAAGAAACCCGACTGACCAAGTCCCTATTGCGGGCGGAAAGCTGCTGCCCTTTTCAGTGCAGTGTCGATTCGTGCTGCTCCGTCACGAATCCGACGGCGCGCGCGACGACATCCTTGTCGGCAAGGATGCGGCGGTGGCCGAGTCCTTCGGCCCAATGCAGCCGGACATGATCGCCGGCGCCCGCATACCGCTTTGCGTGGTCGGCGTGGACTTCGCGGTCGTCCGGCGCGTGAATGATCAGTGTCGGCACCGGCGCCTCGGCGAGCTGGCGATCGCCGGTGAATTCGCTGAGCGGCCGTCCCGACAGATGTTGCACCCTGTTCGCCATGGCGACCCGGGAACGTGGCCCGACGTTCATCATGCGACTGAAGTCGTCGAAGATCGCCGGCAGCGAGCTCGGAGCAGCGATCAGC
>NZ_RZSL01001247.1:0-491 GCF_003997355.1 Mesorhizobium sp. M1E.F.Ca.ET.041.01.1.1
TTATCGTCCCGATCATAGATGATGACGCCCGCCGGCAGCGATTCGAGCACCGTTGCGAGGTTCTTGCGTGCATCGTCGGCCTCGGTTTCGCGATGCTTCATGTCGGTGATGTCGACATAGGAGATCAGCCGCTTGCTCCCAGCAAGCGGCGCCAGCGAGGCGATCAGCGTGCGGCCGTCGTTGCGCGGCAACTGCCGGGAGCCGGCAAGGCCCGCCCGGATTTCCGCCTCGCGCTGAGCGATGTGGCGCTGCCATTCCGCCTCGTCGACGCCATAGGGATCGGCGTCGCGGCTTGCTTCCATCAGCTCGCGAAAACCGCAGCCGACCGTGGCGCGACGCGGATCGATCTTCCAGAAGTCGTAGAAGGCGCGGTTGATGATCTCCGCCTTGAGGTCGGCGTCGAGGACGACGACGCCGATCGGCATCGAATCGACCATCAGGCGAAGATTGACGAGCGCCTCCGAAGTCGCGGCCGCATGCTGATCCTGGGC
>NZ_RZSL01001248.1:0-490 GCF_003997355.1 Mesorhizobium sp. M1E.F.Ca.ET.041.01.1.1
AGTTCACCTATGTCGCCAATGTGGCGGTGATCTATGCGACCTCGCCCTTCATCGCGGCATTGCTTGCCTTTCCGCTGGTGCGGGAAAAATTCCGGCTGCAGACGATGCTGGCGGCGGCCGTGTCGCTCTGCGGCGTCGCCATCATGGTGGGCGGCGGCCTCGGCAGCGGCCATCTGTTCGGCGACGGGCTGGCGCTGCTGATGACCACCGGCAGCGCGCTTTACATGATCATGGTGCGAGCCTTCCGCGACTCGCCCGTCGTCTGGGCCGGCGCGGTGTCCGCCTTCCTGCTCTTCGTGCTCGGCTGGTTCGTCACCGATCCGCTGGCCGTCTCGACCCGCGACATGGTGCTGCTTGCCACCTTCGGCTGCTCTTTCGCGCTGGCCTCGATCCTGTGGACGGAGGGCTCGCGGCTCATCCCGGCCGCCGAATCCGGCCTGCTCGGCTCGGCGGAAGTTCCCTTCGCCATCCTGTTTGCCTTGCTGTTCCT
>NZ_RZSL01001249.1:0-482 GCF_003997355.1 Mesorhizobium sp. M1E.F.Ca.ET.041.01.1.1
CCTCGGAGAGATCCTTCTCGAGCTTCTTGCGCTCCTCGAGCAGCGTCTCGACGCGGGCCGGCACATCGGCCGGCGAAATCTTCAGGGTCGCGGCAGCCGCCTTCAGGCGTCTGTCCTGTTCGTCGAGGTGCCTGCGCGCCGCCTCGCCGGTCAGCGCCTCGATGCGGCGGACGCCGGCCGCGACTGCGCTGTCCGACAGGATGCGCACCAGGCCGATATCGCCGGTCGAACGGACATGCGTGCCGCCGCAGAGCTCGACCGAATAAGGCCGGTTGGCCCTGGCGCCATGCAACCCAGTTCCCATCGACACCACGCGCACTTCGTCGCCATATTTCTCGCCGAACAGCGCCATGGCGCCCTCGGCGATCGCATCGTCGACCGACATCAGGCGCGTCGTCACTGGGCTGTTCTGCACGACGATCTCGTTCGCCATGCGCTCGACATCCTCGAGCTCTTCCGGTGAGATCGGCTTGTTGTGCGAA
>NZ_RZSL01000124.1:0-13291 GCF_003997355.1 Mesorhizobium sp. M1E.F.Ca.ET.041.01.1.1
GCGCAAGCCTGGGAAGGCGCGATGGAGGATCGTCGCAAGGTTTGAGGGCGCGTCGCCCTCGCCCGTAAAGCGCTTCATCCAGACGCGGTCGGTGACGAGCAGATGGTTGAGCGTGCCAAGCATCGAGCCGAAGAAGGCGCCGACGTCGCGAGCGAGCTCCTCCTCGCTGAGGTCGGCGGCGGCATCGTAGATGCGTCCGTTGGCCCATTGATTGTAGGCTGCAAACATCATGAAATGCTGTTTCATTCTTCCATCCGGCTCGCAACGAATCCCGGCTCTTCGTAACCCGCAGGAACCGCAATGACCATTCTCTTCTATGACCTTGTCGGCCACGACACCCAACGCCCGTTCAGCCCGCATTGCTGGAAGGCGAAGATGGCGCTGGCGCACAAGGGACTCGACGCCACCAAGATGCCGACGCGCTTCCTGGAAGTGCCGAAGGTCGAAGGCGGCGTCTCGAAGACGGTGCCGGTGATCCGCGACGGCGACCGCGTGGTGGCCGATTCCTTCGCCATCGCGCTCTATCTCGACGAGGCCTATCCGGAGCGGCCGACGCTGTTTGCCGGCGAAGGCGGCAAGGCGATGGCGCGCTTCATCGAGCGCTGGTCGCAACTCACCATCCATCCCTACGTCACAAGCGTAGCGCTTACCGACCTGCATGGCATGCAGGACGAGGCGAACGCGGCGTATTTCCGCGAGAATCGCGAGCAGCGCTTGGGCAAGAAGCTGGAAGAGGTGGTGGCGGGCCGCGATGCGGGACTGGCAGGCTTCCGCGCCTCGCTGGAGCCGCTGCGCTCGATGCTGACCTACCAGCCCTTCATCGGCGGGAGCTCGCCGCTGTTTGCCGACTACATCGTCTTCGGGGCGCTGCAATGGGCGCGCATCGCCTCGCCCTACCGGCTGCTCGACGAGAGCGATAGCGTGGCCCAGTGGTTCGAGCGCTGTCTCGACCTGCATGGCGGGATCGGCCGGCAGGTTGCGGCCGCGGCTTGAGAGCTAATCTCCCCCCTTGTGGGGGAGATTTCCCGCTTCATCCTTCTGGACCAGCCTGACGCAGATCGGGTCACCCTTTTCCATGCGCGCGCATTGCCATTCCGGGCCGAAGCCGAAATTCTGCTGCCCGCGCTGTGGAAAGAACAGCAGGACCAAGACGATCCCGGCGAGAACCACGGCCATCAACAGGATGCCGGCGACATCGCCGCGTCTTAGGTAAGGCCAGTTCATCGCTTCCGGCTCCGCTGCCGCGACGCCCCGACCTGCACGCGAAGCGCGCTCGCAGCCGTCTAATTATCCCGCAAAGAGCCGGCCTTGACCAGAAGCCGCCTCCCCTTGGCAAGCCGCCGGGCGGCTTGTATAGAGCCCGCCACTCCAATTTCCATTCCCAGAACAAGGACGACCCAATGGCGATCGAACGCACCTTCTCCATGATCAAGCCGGATGCGACCAAGCGCAATCTGACCGGCGCCATCACCAAGATGCTGGAAGACGCAGGCCTGCGCGTCATCGCATCGCGCCGCGTGTGGATGAGCCGCCGCGAGGCCGAAGGCTTCTACGCCGTCCACAAGGAGCGTCCTTTCTTCGGCGAGCTCGTCGAGTTCATGTCGTCGGGCCCGACCGTCGTTCAGGTGCTCGAGGGCGAGAACGCCATCGCCAAGAACCGCGAAGTGATGGGCGCCACCAACCCGGCCAATGCCGCCGAGGGCACCATCCGCAAGGTCCACGCGCTGTCGATCGGCGAGAATTCGGTGCACGGCTCGGACGCGCCGGAAACCGCCGCGCAGGAGATCCGCTACTGGTTCTCCGACACCGAGATCGTCGGCTGAGCCGGCAGCTTCGGCTTGCAATGAAGGCGGCCCCGGGCCGCCTTTTTTGTTTCACTGGGGTGGGCAGGCCGGCCGGGTGCCCTAATTCGCTTCAACCGGCGACAAGTGACAAGGGCGTCTTCGGCTGTGAGCGACCATCGCGCTTCCGCCCGCGAGAAGGGAGGGAAGCATGATCAAACCCCATGTTTCCAAAAGTGGCGTTGCCTATCCGGACGATCTCGTCCTGTTGAAGCGTATCTATGACCAGGTCTGCGAGGAGCGGGGCATCGCCCGCGGCAGCCCCGAGGCCTCCGAGCTGGCGATCGAAGCCATGAAGCTCTTTTCCGCCGGTATTTTCGACGAAGACGCGATCGGCCGCCGTCTTCGCCATGGCTGATCGGTCGGCCGAGCTCAATTCCCTTCACCGTAGCGGATGACCTCGACCTTCTCCTTGGTGATCAGGCAGCTCATGGTCAGCGCCTTGATCTCAGGGATCAGCGCATCGATCTTCTCCGGCGCGTCGACGATCTCGACGACGATTGGCAGATCCTGCGACAGCCGCAGGATCTTGGCGGTGTGGAGCACGCTCGAGCGGCCGAAGCCGAGCGGTCCCCTGAGCACGGTCGCGCCCGCCATGCCGGTCTCTCGCGCCTTGATGACGATCGCCTCGTGCAACGGCATGCCGTCGGCTGCCCTGTCGTCCTCGCCGAAGAATATCCTGAGCAGCACGCATTGGCTGGGAAGTTCCATGTTCTCCTCCCTGGTCACCTGGTGATCGGCAAGCGGTTGAGCCTGGCTGCCATGAGATAGCCGAGCCAGGCCGAGGCAAGCGACAGCACCACCACACTGACAAGATAGGTCGTGGCGAGGCCGAGGTCGCCCTCGAAAAGCAGGATGAAGGTGTCGAGGCTCATCGACGAGAAGGTGGTGAGGCCGCCGCAGAAGCCGCCGGTGACGAACTGGCGACCGGCCGGGCCGACCATCAGGCGCCCGTCCGGCCGGGTCAGCGTAGCGAAGAACATGATCACAAGGGAGCCGACCACGTTGACGAAGGCAGTGGCATAAAGCGCGCTCAAGCCCAGCAGCGAGACGACGACGTAGCCTGAGAGAAAGCGCACCAGCGAGCCGATCGCCGCGCCGCAGCCGACCGAGAGATAGAGGCGAAACTCCGTCTGCCTGTCGTTTCTGGACATGACGCCCTACCCCGCCATCCAGACGACAGCCCGGAAGCCCAGGGCGACCGCAAGCACGCAAAGCGCCGACGAAGCGACGATGTTGAAGACGGCGAGCCGCCGCTCGTCATCGAGCGCCAGGTTCAGCGTCTGCAGGCAGAAGGACGAGACCGTGGTGTAGCCGCCGAAGAGGCCGACCACGATCAGGTCGCGCACGAATTCGGTGGAAAAGACGCCGCCGACCATCCGCGCCGCGCCGGCGAAGGCGCCGATGGCGAGCGCGCCGGAGACGTTGACCACCAGGGTGCCCCAGGGAAAGGTCTCGCCGACGCTGCGGCCGACAAGGCCCGACAGAAAGAAGCGGGATATGCCGCCGAAGAAACCACCGACCAGGACCAGGGCGCAAGCCGCAAGGGTCATCGCTTCAAATGCCTTTCCAAATGCGATTCCACTTAAGGAATCACCTCATGAAAACAGGCATGTTGCGAGCGGAAAAACAAATCCTGCCGCGCGAAAGCACGCCTGGCAGGAGTCATCGGCCCAAATACGAAACGCTCGGGCGGTTTCGGGGGAACCCCATCCCCATTTTTGCACCGGCAAACTAGGTGCTTCCGCCATCCCGGTCAATCGGCTGGAGGAAGTTGGCAGGCGCGTCGAAACGGCGATGCCATGAATTTGCAATGGAACGACGAAGGCCGTGATTCACCACTCACTCCCGAGAACATCGTACTTTGACTACGGCCGCGCCGCTGCATCGCCTTGTTTGCTTGTGATTTTTCGCACCCGTGTGCCTGTGCTAATATGAATGCGCGGTAGCCCGTCCATTACGAAGGTCAGTCAAATGGCTGCCAACCGGGGAATCGCGTCCGCGATCGAGGATTGCTACGACGCCGCCTTCGAATTTGGGCGGTGGCCGCGGGCCTTGCAAAACCTGGCCGATTCCCTGGGCGTGACGAGTTGCGCTATCCGCACCCACGATAACACGCATCCGTTCCGCAGCGATCAACGCAAGCGAACCAGACCGACGCCGGACTCACTGGAGCACGCTGAATTCACGGAGCTCTGGGTCGAGAATGCCCGAGACGCGCCCGACCCGCATCCGGAAAGGGAGCCGCGGCTGCCGAAACCGGCGCCCTACTTTACTGTCGAAGACGAAATCTCCACGCCGGAGGAAAGAAAGCTCCTGCCCTATTATCAGGAGATAGCCCGTCCGGGGCATCGCGAGTTGTGGGCCGCCGTTGTCTTCCCGGTCAGGCGACGCAAATGGGTCCTGTCGATGTACCGTGATGCCACAAGGAGCGACCCCTTTGACACATCCGAGGCCGACCATTTTCTGCGCGTGGCACCGGACCTGATCCGCATCATCAGTCTGGCCGAGAAGATCTGGGATGTTTCGCTCGACCCGGCATTGGCCGTGCTCGACCAGTTCAATTGCGCTGCGGCGCTGCTCGACTGCCGCGGCGGCGTGACGCGTTCCAATGTACATGCAGATGCCCTGTTCGGTTCCGGTCTCATGATCCGCCATGGCCGCATCCATGCAGCCGACCGAGAGAGCGATTCCAGCCTGCAGCGCATGATTGGTGCGGCCGTTTCCAGTGCGCGGGACAAAGCGTTCCAGAGCGAGCCGGCCGTCATCACCCGTGACGGGTCGTTCTGGCTACTGGCCGAGATCGTGCCGATGACGTCATTCGTGCACGATCTGTTCAATGGCGGCGACTTTCTGCTTTGCTTCACCGATCCTGTCAGCGAACGGGCGCCGCCGGCGTGGTTGCTCCGGCATGCTTTCCAACTGACCCCGGCCGAAGCGCGACTGGCTTCCAGCCTCGCCACCGGCTGCGGGATCGAGGCGGCGAGCGAGCGATTGGCGATCGGCCACGAAACCGCCCGAACCCAGCTGAGGGCAATCCTCGACAAAACGGGAACGCATCGCCAGGCCGAGCTCGCGGCACTGCTGTCGCGCTTGCGAGTGCCTTCAAAACCCTGATTGATGCCCTCACCCGTTCGGGTGAAGCGCGCATCCGTCTGCCAGCGCAGATTTCCTTATCCGATTGCCGAACCGTATGGCGCCGCGCCGCGACGGATGGCAGCAATGTTAGGCTGGAAGAACAGACTCGCCCCGCCCAAGAGATCGAGGCCGACAGGATGTCTCTTGGTCCTGTCGCTCCTTGTCAGCAGCCCCTGCTCGCCAACAGCGGCCGGCGGGCTCCGAAAACCCGACGTCGACCTCGAACTAGTGCTTGCCGTCGACGTCTCTTCCTCGATGAGTCTCGCCGAGCAGCGGGTTCAACGCGACGGCTATATCAGCGCATTCCGCCACCCCGACCTTGAACGGGCCATCGCATCGGGCGGGCGCGGCGCGATTGCTGTTTCTTACCTGGAATGGGCCGGGCCAAAATATCAACGTGTCGTCCTGCCATGGACGATTGTCGGCAGTGCAGAGGATGCAAAGCGCTTCGCTGATGCCCTCTCCGCAAAGCCGATCGTCGCGGAAGCGGGTACCTCCATTTCCGGTGGGCTGCTGGCGGCAGCCGGCCTGTTCGCGCACATCCAGGTGGCGGGCGAGCGCAGGGTAATCGACATATCCGGCGATGGCCCAAACAATGCCGGCTTGCCGGTGCGGCCCATACGGGAGATGCTGACGGGCCTGGGGATCACCATCAACGGCCTGCCAGTGTCTCTGCCGCATGAAGGCTCCAACAGCTATCAATCCTTTCCCCCGCGATATCTTTCCTCGTACTACGAGAATTGCGTCATCGGCGGGCCGGGCGCATTCGTGATCGGAATTGACGATCTCGCCATGTTTGCAGCAGCGATCCGTCGAAAGCTGCTTCTGGAGATCGCAGGGCTGCCCGCGCGGCCCAGACTCGTTTCCTATACCCAGCCAGGCTCCCCTGCATTCGACTGTTCGATGCCTGGAACTGTTGCGCGCTAGCTGGTTGATGGCGACCTGCTCCGCCGGCAGGCAGACGCCATTAAAGCCGGGCCTACGGATCAACTGTGAATTCGGTCCACATGCCGGCTGCATAGTGACCTGGCTGGTTGCAGATCAGCAGATACTTTCCAGCCTTGAGATTGACCCTCAACGTGCCTGACGCGCCGGGTTTGAGGTCCGACACCTCGCCGTTGTCGCCGGCCTTGTCTTCTTCAACGCGGTTCTGGGCGTTGATGTACGGAAGCTGCAGGCCGGGATTTGCAAGGTGGATGACGATCATTTCGTGGACCCTGTCCTTGGAGTCATTCTTCACATTGAATGTGACTTTTCCGGCCTTCACTTCTGGGGGCGAAACCTTGATGCCCATGGTCGCCTTGGCGGTATCGACGCTTGGCATCGCATAAGCGAGCCCGATCGACATCGGTGTCGTCGCGCCTTTGTCCCACAGCGAGACATTGACAACCGATGCGGCCTGAGCGGCGCTTGCGCCTCCCGCTATCAGCATTGCAGCAGTCAGCCCGACCGCCGCTCGTATTGATGTGCGTTTCATGGTGACCTCCATCCAAACGACAGCGGGTGCGGCGTTCGTCAATCCGCAGCGTTGCAGAGCCAGCAGGACGCTTCGGTGGCCAATCTGCCGACAATGGGGGGATGTCCGGCAGGGGCGTTTTCCTGCCGGCATCGAAAGTTCTGCACCGCCGCTTAGCCTTCGCTGCGGGGGGTATGACGTTACTTCGTTGACGTCACTTCGCCTGACGCTCTTTCACATTGGCATTGAGATTTGCCGCGTCCGTGTCGGTCGCCGGCGTCTTGGTCTCCTCGCCGGTGAACGGACTGCCCTGCCCAGGCGCAAGATCGCCGCTGTGGCCGGCCTTGTTGGTCTGGTAGGGCTGGCTGTCAAGACTGAGGCCATGCTGTGTGGCATTGAACAGATGGTCATCCGCCTTCGCAATGCCGGCGAAGGCAATCAGCGATACACCCGCGGCAGCGAGGATGAGCGCGTGCTTTTTCATTTCTGGTCTCCTTTGAGTGGCCAGATCGAGCCGCGCATTCGGTCCGGCGGTTTTGCCTGCCCGCCATATGAGAGGTAACGCGTCCGCAGTGCGGATTATTCCGGGAGATCGCGGGATATTGGCCGACGCGACGTCTCAAAGGTCGGCGCGGCCTCAGCTCGCGGCGCTGAAGCGCAGGATGTCGCGGCCGTCCTTGTCGGCGATTGTGAGCTTGCCGGCGTCGATCCGGTAGGAAACAGCCTTGGTCAGCGCGTCGAACAGGGCCTTCTCCTCAACCATGACATCCTGTGCGCAGGCCATGCGAGTCGAGCCGATGTCGCCGATGGCGATCCTGTGCCCTGCCACCGTGGCGGTGGCGAAGTAGGTATTGCACGGGCCGTTGCCGCCGGCCTTGCCGGCCTCGCTGATGCGGAACGTCGCCCGCGGCTCGGCGATCGCGCCGATGCCGTCGATATATTCGACGAGCCAACTCTGGCCGTACAAGGCCGCGGCGTCCGGTTCGGCGGCGGGCGCAGCCATTTTCAGCACGACGGTCTGAGGCTTGCCATCCAGCGGATCGACCTGGTGGCGGGTGTCGGTGACAAACAGCAGCCGGTCGTCGACGGTGATGCGGGCCTGCAGCGCATAGGTTCTGCCCGGCTTGATCGCCTGAGGATCGAAGCTGATCTCGAATTTGATCGGCACCTGGCCGGCCGGCACGATCTTGCGCTGGCCGATGATCGTCGCCGGCGCATCGGCCAGCGAAACATCGGCGAGCTCGACCGAAAGCACCGCATCGGGCGGCAGCGCGATGCGCTCGTGATAGGTCGCCTCGCCGGCAATCGTCTTTTCGGCGGCACTGGTCAGCTCCGGCACGGCAAGCACGCCGACCACCAGCGGCACGAGGCCGAAGATGAAGAATTCCGCAATCCTGTCCAGCATGAGATTGCTCCGCCAAGCAAATCAACCGGTTTGCAAGGTCGGGACGGATTGCGGTCAATCAATGACCGCGGCCGGAGTTTATCCGCCTGGCGTCTTCCAGCGGCCGGCAGCTTCGTCGTCGGCCTCCTTTGCCTCGACCCAGCCGCCTTCGGAGCCGTCGGAGCGATGCTCCTTCTTCCAGAAGGGCGCGCGCGACTTCAGATAATCCATCAGGAAATTCGCTGCCTCGAAGGCCGCCTGCCGGTGCGCGGAGGCCGCCACAACCAGCACGATATTCTCGCCCGGCGCGATCTTGCCGTGGCGGTGGATGACGGTGAGCCCCTGCAGCGGCCAGCGCTCAATGGCCTCGGCGGCGATGCGGCCGATCTCGGCCTCTGCCATGCCTGGATAATGCTCGAGCTCGAGGGCCAACAGCGTGCCCGCTTCATCCCGGCAGAGACCTGAGAACGTCACCACGGCGCCGATATCGGCGCGGCCTTTGGTCAGTGCGGCAATCTCGGCGGCGACGTCGAAATCCTCGCGCTGGACGCGGATGGCCGGCACGACAGCGCCCGCCATCTCAGCCTCCGGTCATCGGCGGGAACAGCGCGATCTCGCGCGCGCCCGCGATTTTCTCGCGGTGGTCGACATGTTCCTGGTTGATGGCGACGCGGATGACGTCCGGATATTGCAGCGCGTTTTCGTATTCCTCGCCGCGCGACTTCAGCCAGCGTAATAGGTCGGCCACCGTCTCGATGCCGGCCGGCAGATCGACATCCTCTTCCGGCTTGCCGATCCGCTCGCGTACCCAGGCAAAATAGATAAGACGCATCTCACTCGTCCATGATGTGCTTCAGGCCGGCGCGGAAATAATCGTAGCCGGTGTAGAGGGTGACGAGCGCCGCGATCCACAGCAGGACCAGCCCGATCTGGGTGGTCAGCGGGAAGATCTTGTCGCCGGCCGGGCCGACAAGCAGGAAAGCGATGGCGACCATCTGGATGGTGGTTTTCCATTTGGCGAGCTGCGTCACCGGCACCGAAACCTTCAGCGCGGCCAGATATTCGCGCAGGCCCGAGACCAGGATCTCACGGCAGAGGATGATGATCGCCGCCCAGAGCGACCAGCCAGCGATGCCGGCATGGCGGTCGGTGTCGGCGGCCAAAAGCAGCAGGCAGGTGGCGACCAGGAGCTTGTCGGCGATTGGGTCCAGCATCTTGCCGATGTTGGAGGTCTGTTGCCAGGCGCGCGCGAAATAGCCGTCGAAATAGTCGGTGATGGAGGCAAGCAGGAAGATGACCAGCGCCGACCAGCGGGCGAAGTCGGACGACTTCAGATGGCCTTCGAGGAAAAAGCACAGCACCACCAGCGGCACCGCGACGATGCGGGCGTAGGTGAGGATGTTCGGCAGGTTGAAAGCGCGCTGGGCCATTGTCTGATCGGGAACTCTTCTCCGCCTCCCGTACTCAAATCAGAAGCCGATGTGGGGGGTCAACAGGCGAGATTCGATTGGTCAGATGAAAATTGGCGCAAGAATGGTCAACTGTCATGAAAATGGTTGTAGACCAGCTTCGCCACGTGCTCCGAAATGCCGTCGACCTTGACCAGGTCCTCGATCGCGGCGCGGCTGACGGCCTTGGCGGTGCCGAATGCGAGCAGCAGCGCGCGCTTGCGGCCGGGGCCGATGCCGGCGATCTCGTCGAGCGGGCTTTTCACCATCTCCTTCTTGCGGCGGGCGCGGTGCGAGCCGATGGCGAAGCGGTGCACCTCGTCGCGCAGGCGCTGGACGAAATAGAGCACCGGATCGCGCACCGGCAGCATGAAGCTCTCCCTGCCCTTGACGAAGAAGCGCTCGCGCCCCGCGTCGCGGTCCTGGCCCTTGGCGATGCCTATTGCCGCGACGCGATCCTCGATGCCGAGATCGGACAGGATCTTGCGCACCGCCGTCATCTGGCCCTGGCCGCCGTCGATCAGGATGACGTCGGGCCAGGCCGGGAAGCCGCCGGCTCCCTCGACGAGGTCCTCGGCAGCACCGTCCTCGGCTTCCGCGTCCGCCACGCCCGAAGATTTGGCGTCGCCGTGCTCCCTCAGCAGCCGCGAGAAACGCCGCTCCATCACCTCGCGCATCATGCCGAAATCGTCGCCCGGCGTGATCTCGGTCGAGCGGATGTTGAACTTCCGGTACTGGTTCTTCACAAAACCTTCCGGCCCGGCGACGACCATGGCGCCGACCGCATTGGTGCCCATGATGTGCGAATTGTCGTAGACCTCGACGCGCACCGGCGGCTTCTGCAGGCCGAAGGTCTCGGCGAAGCCCTGCAGCAGCCGCGCCTGCGTCGAGGTTTCCGCCAGCCTGCGGCCGAGCGCCTCGCGCGCGTTCTGCAATGCGTGGTCGGTCAGATCCTTCTTCTCGCCGCGCCGCGGCACCGAGATCGCTATCCTGCGCCCGGCGCGGGTCGACAGCGCCTCGGCAAGCAGCTCCTGCTCCTGCACCGCCTGGGAGAGAAGCAGCGCCCGCGCCGGCAGTTTGTCGTCATAGAACTGCGCCAGGAACGAGCCCAGCACCTCGGCCGGCTCCAGCGCCGGATCGGCCTTGGGGAAATAGGCGCGGTTGCCCCAGTTCTGGCCGGTGCGGAAGAAGAACACCTGAATGCAGGTCTGGCCGCCTTCCTGGTGGATGGCGAAGACGTCCGCCTCCTCGACCGTCTGCGGGTTGATGCCCTGATGCGCCTGCACATGCGAGAGCGCCGCCAGGCGATCACGGTAGATGGCGGCGCGCTCGAAATCGAGCGCCTCGGACGCCTGCTGCATGGCGGCCGAAATCTCGGTCTTCACCTTCTGGCTGCGGCCCGAAAGAAAGTCCTTCGCCTCGGCGACCAGCTCGGCATAGCCCTGATGCGAGATCTCGCCGGTGCAGGGGCCGGCGCAGCGCTTGATCTGGTAGAGCAGGCAGGGCCGCGTGCGGTTCTCGTAGAAGGAGTCCGTGCAACTTCTGAGCAGGAAGGCGCGCTGCAGCGAGTTGATGGTGCGCCCGACCGCGCCGGCCGAAGCGAAGGGACCGAAATAATCACCTTTGCGCGAGCGCGCACCGCGATGCTTGTAGATGCCGGGCGAAACATGATCGCCGGTGAGCAGGATGTAGGGGAACGACTTGTCATCCCGCATCAAGACGTTGAAGCGGGGGCGCAGCCGCTTGATGAGGTTCGCCTCGAGCAGCAGCGCCTCGATCTCGGTGCGGGTGACGACGAACTCCATCGTCGCCGTCTCGCGCACCATGCGGCCGATGCGGGCGGTGTGGAAGCGCCCCTGGGCATAGTTGGTGACGCGCTTCTTCAGGCTGCGCGCCTTACCGACATAGAGCACGTCGCCAGTGGCGTTCATCATGCGGTAGACGCCGGGCTGGTTGGGCAGCCGCTTGACGAAGGTCTGGATCACCTCGGCGCCGACCATGCCGTCGGCGTCGCCCGCGTGCGGCGTCCAGTCGATCGCCGTGAAGGCGACGTCGGGACCGGCGGGAGGCGCCTCCGGTTCGACGATCTCCTCCGCCGCCTCATCCTCAATGTCGATATCTGGGTCGACATCGGGCGGTAGATCGTCGGCGGCGTTTTGTCTGTGTTTTTGGGCGGGACTCATTCCACCATGCCTGTCACATCGGGCGTCTGCCACGCAAGATGCTGGCCGCCATCGAGCGCGATCATCTGGCCGGTCACCGAGCGCGCTTCCCAGAGATAGCGGATGGTGGCGCCGAATTCCGACAATTGCGGGCCGCGCTTCAGGATCAGGCCCTCGACTTGGCTTTCGAAATCGTCGTCGTCCTGGCGCTTGTTCTTGAGCGTCGGGCCAGGGCCGATGGCGTTGACGCGGATGCGGGGTCCAAGCGCCTGCGCTAGCATTTGCGTCTGCGTCCACAGGGCCGATTTCGACAGCGCATAGGAGAAGTAGCGCGGCGTCGGCCGCCAGACGCGCTGGTCGATTATGTTGACGATCAACCCCTCGGCGCCGCCCGGCAGCGCACGAGCGAAGTTCCGCGCCAGAAGCGCCGGGGTCTTCACATGGATGGCGAAGTGGCGGTCCCAGGCCTGCCAGTCGAACTCCTCGACGCGGTCGTCAACGAATAAAGAGGCGTTGTTGACGAGCAGCGTGACCGGGCCGAGGGCGGCCTCGGATCGGCCGACGAGATCGCCGACGGCGTCCATGTCGGTGAGGTCGGCAGCAACCACGGCGGCGCGGCCGCCCTCGCTCCTGATGCGATCGGCCAGGGCCTCGGCCTCGGCTCCCGAACGGTTGGCATGGATGGCGACGGCAAAGCCGTGCCCGGCCAGATCCTCGACGATAGCCCTGCCGATCCTTCTCGCCCCACCCGTCACCAGCGCCACGCCAGCGGCTTCTTTCATGTTGTCAATCCTCAATCGGCTTCACGATTCCGGGAAGCCGGCACAATATGACGGACCAAGGTGTTAAACACCATTTCCACCTGGGGCGGGAATGTGGCGAAGCGGCCGGCACGCACGCTTGCCCGGCCCGGATTCGGGTCCGTCATAATTCAATATATGCCGCCGGACCCCTTGAACCAAGCGGTGTGCAGCGCAACATGATTAGCCTGCTGACATTCGCTGTTGCGAAGATGCAACGTCAAGTTTCGGCCTCATTCGCGCCGGGGAATGACCCAAGTTCAGGTTCGCTTCAGCCGCATTTCAGCACGACATTCGGAACCGTTGAACGCCAGGCCCGTTTATCCCCCCGGACGGGCCGGGGCATTCATGAACATAAAAAGCCTCGTGTCTTGTGGCTTAAGGAGTAAACAACAATGCAAGCCAATCTCAAGTTTGCGCGGCCGCTGGCGGTTGCGCTCGGGCTCTTCGCCCTCGGCGGTACCGCCTATGCCGCGGACGTGGTTTCGGAAGAGCCGCCGGCCCCCGCCCCGGTCGCCGAACTCCCCGTCGCTTCCTGGGCCGGTCCCTATGCCGGTATCAGCGTCGGTTACGGCTTCAGCGGCCATGCCGATGCGCGCGACGCCGGCGTAAACGTGAAGACCAAGGGCTTCATCGGCGGCGTCTTCGGCGGCTATCAGTGGCAGCAGGAGAACTTCGTCTACGGCGCTGAAGCCGATATCGGCTATAATGGTGTGAAGGGCGACAGCCTCGGCATCAACGCCAAGGGCGGCCTCGAGGGCTCGCTGCGCGCTCGCCTCGGCTATTCCGTCACCCCCGAGATCCTGCTCTATGGCACCGGCGGTCTCGCCGCGAAGAACCAGAAGATCACGGATTCCTTCACCGCCACCGACGAGAGCAAGGCGATGCTCGGCTGGACGGCCGGTGTCGGCAGCGACATCAAGATCACCGACAATGTGTTCGGCCGCGTCGAGTACCGCTACACCGACTACGGCGACAAGGACTTCGGCGCCCTCGGCAACGTCAAGTCCAAGGACAACCGCGTCACCTTCGGCGTCGGTATGAAGTTCTAAGTCGTCCAAG
>NZ_RZSL01001250.1:0-480 GCF_003997355.1 Mesorhizobium sp. M1E.F.Ca.ET.041.01.1.1
GTTGCGACCGTGCTGCAACGGCGACAGCCTGGACGCGGCGATCTTGGTGCCCGACGAGGTATTGTCATCTGCTCAAAAAACCTGATCGCCTCACCGGCGATCAACCGGGGGAGGGCTGGAGCTTTCAGAGCCCGGACGGCTCGGTGAGGTTGACCCGGAACCGATCGCGCCGCCGCTGATATTTTTGGGTCATCTCCGCCAGATGATGGCCGAGCTGTGCCGCACGCAGCGAGTATCCTGACAATAGCAACGCACGCTCGCCTTCCGGAAGATCGGAGCGGACGAACGGAAACGGCGGCCGGTACGCGGGCTCCCAGATCCATCCAGCCATCATGATTTCGGAATGCGCTCAATCCGCTTCGGCGGCAATCGCGAGAGGACCGCTCTTCGGAGAGCCGCGCGACATTGGGTCTTGTTGTCTGCGAGACCATCGACCGCCTCGATCAGCGCATCAACGATCGCCTGGCCGAGCGCCTGTGC
>NZ_RZSL01001251.1:0-477 GCF_003997355.1 Mesorhizobium sp. M1E.F.Ca.ET.041.01.1.1
ACCTCTATCTGCGCTATCCCGAGATGGACGGCTACAGCGCCGCCGCGCGCGACGATTTCAACCATACCGGCGCCGCCAAGAAGATCGTCTTCCTGTCGTTCGAGCCGCGGATGATGTCGCGCGACATGAGCGGCCGCTTCGCGCCGATCTACAGCGCCCTGATCGTCAAGCCGGGCACGCCAGGTCCGGGCGGCACGACGCTCTACGGCTTCACCGAGAAATCGGGCTACCTCAACGAGGTGCTGGCGGTTGCCGACCGGCCGGGCAAGGACCCTTTCGTCGCCCGCTGCCTGAGCGGGCCAAGCGCCGAGGAATCGCTGGCGCCCTGCGAACGCGACATCCAGGTCGGCGACGATCTCAGCCTCAGCTACCGCTTCCCGCGCGAACTTCTCGAGCACTGGCAGGCGCTCGACGCCGCGATCGCCGCCAAGGTGGCAGGCATCCTGAAGACGGGACACTGAAGCGCGGCGCCGGAGC
>NZ_RZSL01001252.1:0-476 GCF_003997355.1 Mesorhizobium sp. M1E.F.Ca.ET.041.01.1.1
CACTTCACCTTGAGCGGCAGCCCCGCCACCATCATCAGCACACTATCGGCAACGGCCGCGACCTGCTGGTTGAGCCGGCCGGCGGCATCGCGGAACCGGCGCGCCAGCGCATTGTCCGGCACGATGCCAAGCCCGACTTCGTTCGATACCACGAACCAAGGCCCGCGCGGACGCGACAGCACATCCGAGAGCCGCCGGCACTCGGCCTCGACATCATGTTCCGCCAGCATATGATTGGTCAGCCACAATGTCAGGCAATCGATCAGCACCGGCTGGTGATCGGGCAAAGCCTCGATCGCGCCGACAAGATCGAGCGGCGCATCAATCGTCACCCAGCCTTCGCCGCGCCGAGCGCGATGCAGCGCGATGCGCTCGCGCATCTCGTCGTCATAGGCCTGCGCAGTGGCGATGTAAGTCCAGGGCGACGGACTGGCCGTCACCAACGCCTCGGCATGCGCGCTCTTTCCCGAGCGCGC
>NZ_RZSL01001253.1:0-476 GCF_003997355.1 Mesorhizobium sp. M1E.F.Ca.ET.041.01.1.1
GTGCTCGGCCACGGCAATCTCGTCTACCACGCTGCCGGCTGGCAGGAAGGCGGGCTGACGGCGTCGTTCGAGAAGCTCATCATCGATGTCGAGATGATCCAGCATATGATGGAATTCCTGCGGCCGATCGTGGTCGATGAGGCAGAGCTTGCGGTCGAGGCGCTGGGCGCGGTGCCGACCGGGGGTCACTTCTTCGGTGAGCCGCATACGCTGAAGCGCTACGCAACCGCCTTCTATCAGCCCATGCTTTCCAACTGGCAGAACTACGAAGCATGGCAGGAGGCCGGCGCGCTGGACACGACGGCGCGCGCGACGCGGCTCTGGAAAAAGGCGCTGGAGGAATATGTCCAGCCGGCCATGGACCCCGCCGTGCGCGAGGCGCTCGAAGCCTATGTCGCACGACGCAAGGAAGCGATCGGGCAGGGCGAGCCGTGATACGTCGCGATTCTTCCAGCACCCCTCATCCGACCGAGCTT
>NZ_RZSL01001254.1:0-475 GCF_003997355.1 Mesorhizobium sp. M1E.F.Ca.ET.041.01.1.1
CGTCGTGTCGGCTTCGCCGAGACCACGCATGCGATATCGGGTGCGCTGATCGAGGCGGTGCACGACGCCTATCTCGGCGACTTGGAAGTCCGCGCCTTCCTCCTGCGCGAGAATCCCGCCGCCGCGAAGGTCATTGCCGAGCGGTTCCTGTCGGCGCGGCGGCGCGGCCTCTGGCATCCGCAACGCAATTCCATCGACGACGATCTCACGGCATTGATAGCCGAAGCCCAGGGAGTGGCGGCATGAACGCCTTTTCGCGCCGCGGCGCCTGCCCCGCTTTGTCCGCTCCGATGCAAACCGGCGACGGGCTGCTGGTGCGGCTCAATCCGGTCGCTGGAGGACTTTCCCCCAAGTCGCTGATCGGACTCTGCGAATCCGCGCTGCGTCACGGCAACGGCATCATGGAAGTGACCGCCCGCGGCAGCCTGCAGATCCGCGGCCTGACGGCGGCAAGCGCGCGGCTGCTGGCGGCGGA
>NZ_RZSL01001255.1:0-471 GCF_003997355.1 Mesorhizobium sp. M1E.F.Ca.ET.041.01.1.1
AGTGGAAGGCGGCGACCAGCTGCGGCATCGAGGTCATTGCGATGCGGCGCGCAGTCACCGCGCCGATGCTGCCGCCGATGGCGAGACCCAGCACGATCAGGCCGAAGCGGCCGGCCGAAGGCAGCGCCAGCGCCAGCGTGGTGCAAAGAGCGATGCCCATGCCGATCATGCCGTAGAGATTGCCTCGGCGGCTGGTGGTCGGATGCGACAGGCCGCGCAGCGCCAGGATGAACAGGATGCCGGAGACCAGATAGAGGAAGGAAGCGAGATTGACGGTCACGTCACTTTTCCTTCTTCTTGTACATGGCGAGCATGCGCTGGGTGACGAGGAAGCCGCCGAAGATGTTGACCGAGACCAGCACCAGCGCGACGAAGCCGAAGCCCGCGGCTAGGCCGGACGCCGCGATGCCGACGGCGAGCAGCGCGCCGACGACGATGACCGAGGAGATGGCGTTGGTGACGGCCATCAGC
>NZ_RZSL01001256.1:0-465 GCF_003997355.1 Mesorhizobium sp. M1E.F.Ca.ET.041.01.1.1
CCTGAAGGCGTCCGCTGTTCGCGACGCGACGGCCATCGACATCGGCATCGTAAGAAAGCTCGATGCTGCCGGTGCCGGTCTGGGCAACGGTCGCGTCGGCGACCGTCACGCGCTTGACCGGTCCGCCGTCCGGCAGTTCGAATTCGACGTTGCTGAGTTCGACCTGGCGCATCGAATCCTCGCGCACCGCATCCAGTGCGTCGTTGACACCGGAAAACACCGCTGCCGACACTTTCTCGGGATCGACGAGACCATCCTCGTTGCGCAGCGCCGCCGTCCAGTCGCCGCCGCCGGACGGCATTGCGGCGACCATGATGTGGGCGTCGGAAAACCTGGCGCTTGTCAGCCGCACCTCGCCGGACAGCAGCGGCAGCAGGCGAATGCCGAAGCGCACACGCCCGACGTCGGCCATCGGCTTGCCGCCAGCGGTCTTCAGGCTGACGTCGCTCACCTGCAGGGCGACGA
>NZ_RZSL01001257.1:0-456 GCF_003997355.1 Mesorhizobium sp. M1E.F.Ca.ET.041.01.1.1
AGGTCTTGCCACCGGCTTTGAATCTGCCCTTGCAGAGGGTGGGATATCCCACCGGCTGGCCGCGCCCATACCGGTCGATTGTGAAGCCCGACAGCCGTGCCGTTGTGCCACTCGGCTCTTCGTCATAGCTCACCATCTCGGGTGGCGAGCAGACGCCGTTGAGATTGGGCGATTTTCCCGTCGCGTATGAAGAAAGATAGCAGCGTCCCTCGATCATCACGCAAAGGCCGCCGAAAACGAACGCTTCGGTCTCCACGTCGATCGCGCGATTCAGCGCGGCTATCTCCTGGAGCGAGAGAACCCTTGGAAGCACCACGCGTCGGATGCCGAACTGAGCCGCGTAGAATCCGATCGCTTCCGGCGTCGCCGCGGCAGCCTGCACCGACAGATGAAGGCGGATTTGTTTGTGGTTCTTTGCCACATGATCGAGGACGGCGAAGTCCGCGGCTATGATGG
>NZ_RZSL01001258.1:0-449 GCF_003997355.1 Mesorhizobium sp. M1E.F.Ca.ET.041.01.1.1
GCTATATGCGTTCCGCCGCGAAGCTTCGGTCCAGCTCGATCGACCACTGGTATGTCGTCTTGCCACATACTGGCCGGTCATGGACGGAGGTCGATCGCCGCGTCGCGGAGGGTCAGCCGGGCCAGTTGGAGATCAGATCGCTTGGCTACCCGTTTCGCGGAAGGACAACGGAATCCGAAAGTGTCTTTCTCTATTTGCCGCGTGATTTGTTCGCCGATGCGGCGGGGACCCTCGACGTAAACAACAATTCAATTCTGTCGGGCAACTTTGCTAACCTTCTGATCGACTACATCAACAGCATCGTAACAAGACTGCGCAATCTCACATCGGAAGATCTGCCCCGCATCGTACACGCAACACGCAGCATGATCATTGCCTGCCTCGCGCCTCCGGCCGAACATGCCGCGGCGGCCGAACAACTGGCGAGCGTCGCGCTGATGGAGCGAGCG
>NZ_RZSL01001259.1:0-449 GCF_003997355.1 Mesorhizobium sp. M1E.F.Ca.ET.041.01.1.1
CAAGGGCGTCAGAAACGCCCTCTACATGGCTGCTCTGTCAGCAAGTCGTTACAACAACGATCTTGCCGTGTTCGCCTCCCGGCTGCGCAACGCAGGCAAGCCCGCAAAGATCGTTCTCGTCGCCGTTATGCGAAAGCTCGTCGTCATGGCCAATGCGCTCATCACACAAGACCGTACCTGGAGCCCAATCGCTCCTTGACAACAAACACAGATGCTCATCCGTCTCAGCGCTATCGCGCCGATCCACCTTCTCCCACAAGGGGAGAAGCAGAAGAGCGCTCAGCTTTCCACCAACGCAGCCGTCGTCGTCATCCGCGCGCCCTGCTCGGCAAAGGCGTCGTTGTGCCGCGCGATGATGTCGGGCGCTTTCTCCTCTTGCGAATCCAGCGTCGAATGCGCGTCGGAGACCACGGTGACGCCGAGCCCCTCGGCAAAAGCACCCTTGACGG
>NZ_RZSL01000125.1:0-13287 GCF_003997355.1 Mesorhizobium sp. M1E.F.Ca.ET.041.01.1.1
ACCATATGCAGCCTGGCCTGGTCGCCGATCAGATGCGCGCGGCGCTGCGGGCCAATAAAGTGTCGGCGATAAAGATCGGCATGCTTTCAACGGGACGCGTTATCGCGGCGGTTGCCACCGTGCTCGGCGAAAATCCGCGGATACCGACGGTCCTCGATCCGGTGCTGGCATCCACGTCGGGCAGGCAATTGCTGGAACCGGGAGCGATCGGGGTCCTGAAACGCGATCTCATGCCGCTTTGTCGGCTCGTCACGCCAAACCTCATCGAGCTGGCGATCCTGACCGGATCGGAATTGGCCGCGGACGACGAAGATGCGCTGCGGCAGGGAAGGCGATTGCTTGCGGAAGGACCGCAGGCGCTGCTGATCAAGGGCGGCCATGCGGCGGGACCCAGATCAACGGATATTCTGTTGAACTCTGGACAAGAACCTATCCGCTTCGACATGCCCAGGCTTGCCGGATCGATGCGCGGGACCGGGTGCATGCTGGCGAGCGCGATCGCCGCGCATCTGGCCGGCGCGACGCCGCTCGAGGACAGCGTGCGCGAAGGCAAGCGGCTTGTTTTCGGGAAGCTTTTGCGAGGTATCGAGCGCGAATTCGGCTCCGGCACATCAGGAAATCCTCACCGGTGACACCCCGGACGAGGCGCGTTCGGCCGTCAGGGTCGCTCGGCCTTTTCCTAATGTCGCAAACAGGCTTCAATCACCCTACCGCTCGGCCCTATAGTCCGCCGGCTTTACCACTTTGGAGTCGCGGGCAATGGCAGAGTTTCCGAAAAAGGCGAAGGTCGTCATCGTCGGTCTGGGCGGTATCGTCGGCGCGTCGGTCGCCCATCACCTGATCGAGCGCGGCTGGGACGACATCGTCGGCATCGACAAGTCGGGCATCCCGACCGATATCGGCTCGACGGCGCATGCCTCCGACTTCTGCTACACGACCAGCCACGACTTCCTGTCCTGCTGGACGACGCTCTATTCCATCGATTTCTACGAGAAGATGGGCCACTACGCGCGCATCGGCGGCCTCGAGGTCGCACGTGTCGGCGACGACGGCCGCATGGACGAGATCAAGCGCAAGATCGCCTCGGCAAAGGCGTTCGGGACCCGCGCGCGCCTGATCGAGCCGGCCGAGATCAAGCAGAAGTTCCCGCTGATCGAGGAGCATCTGGTGCGGGGCGGCTTGTGGGACCCGGACGCTGGCCTCGTCATCCCGCGTTCGCAGACGGTGGCCGGCAAGCTGGTCGACCAGGGTGTAGCCTCCGGCAAGCTCCAGGCCTTCGCCAACACCTCCGCCAAGGAGCTGATCGTCGAGAATGGACGCATCAAGGGCGTCGTGACCGAGCGCGGCACGATCGAGGCCGACTATGTCGTAGTCTGCACCGGTATTTGGGGACGGCTCACCGCGGCATTGGTCGGCGAGGATCTGCCGGTCATGCCGATCGACCATCCGCTGACCTTCTTCGGCCCCTACAACGAGTTCGCCGGCACCGGCAAGGAGATCGGCTGGCCGCTGCTGCGCGACCAGGGCAACTCCGCCTATATGCGCGACACCGGCGACCCCAAGACCGCCGAAGGCGGACAGATCGAATGGGGCTACTACGAAGAGACCAATCCGCGTCTCTGCCACCCGCGCGACCTGCTCGAGAAGGACCAGGCGCGGCTCTCGCCCTCGCAGCGCGACCTCGACATGGAGCAGATCATGGCGCCGCTGGAGCGCGCCATGGAGCTGACGCCGATCCTCGGCGAGCTCGGCTACAATGAGGGCCATTCCTTCAACGGGTTGCTGCAGGTGACGACCGATGGCGGCCCGTCCATGGGCGAAAGCCAGAAGGTGAGGGGGCTTTGGTACGCCGTCGCCATATGGGTCAAGGACGGCCCGGGCATGGGCAAGCTGATCGCCGACTGGATGACCGACGGCCGCACCTCGATCGACCACCACGCCATCGACTATGCGCGCTTCTACCCGCACCAGATGCAGGAGCAGTTCATCTGGGATCGCTGCACCGAGACCGCGATGAAGGTCTACAATCCGGCTGTGCATCCGCGCGAGCCCTTCTCCAAGGGCCGCAACATCCGTCGCTCGCCTTTCTGGGAGCGCGAGAAGGAACTCGGCGGCTATTTCATGGAGCTGGGCGGCTGGGAGCGCGCCCACGGCTATGCCGCCAACGAGCACCTGCTCGAAAAATACGGCAACCGCGTGCCGGTGCGCGAAAACGAATGGGACAACCGCCATTTCTGGCGCGTCTCCAATGCCGAGCACCTGGCGATGAGCGAGGATTGCGGCATCGTCAACCTCTCGCACTTCTCGATGTACGATGTCGAAGGCCCCGACCATGTCGCGCTGCTGGAATGGCTGTGCGCGGCCAAGATCGGCGGCGACAACAACATCGGCAAGGGCATCTATACCCACTTCCTCGACGAGGAAGGCATGGTGCGCGCCGACTTCACCGTCATCCGTATGGCCGACCGCTGCCGGGTGATCGACGGCGCGGACGCCGGTCCGCGCGACTTCCGCTACATGCAGCGCACCGCGCAGCACAAAGGCTTCGACGTCACGGTTACGGACGTGACCGAGAAGTACGTCACCATCGGTATCTGGGGGCCGAACGCCCGCACCACCCTGCAGAAGGTGGTCGAAGACCCGAACGGGCTGACGCCGGAGAATTTCCCGTTCGCCGCGATCAAGCCGATCCGCATCGCCGGCAAGGATGTCACCGCCTTCCGCATTTCCTATGTCGGCGAGCAGGGCTGGGAATTGCATATGCGTTACGAGGACGGCTTGGCCGTCTGGGATGCGCTGCGTTCGACCGGCGTCATGCCGTTCGGCGTCGAGACCTACGCCAACACGCGCCGCATGGAAAAGAGCCTCAGGCTGCAGAACGCCGACCTCTTGACCGAGTACAATCTGCTCGAAGCCGACCTCGCCCGCCCGAAGGTCAAGGAGAACGATTTTTGCGGCAAGGCGAAACACCTCGAATATCGCGCCCGCCACCATCAGCCGGCGATACTCTGCACGTTGGTGATGACCGAGAACACCGATGCCAAGGGTGTCGCGCGCTATCCGGTCGGCACGATGCCGGTGCAGGACCCCGCGACCGGCGAGACGCTGGTTGACGAGCTCGGCCGCCGCTCTTTCACCACTTCGGTCGCCTACGGCCCGACGATCGGCAAGAACATCGCGCTTGCGTACCTGCCCTGGGCCTATGCCCAGGAGGGCCGCAAGCTGCAGGTGGAGTATTTCAGCGAGACCTATCCGGTCGAAGTGGCCGGCGTCGGCTACAAACCGCTCTACGATCCGGAAAACCTGAAGCCGAGGAGCTGAGGCCGCAGGCGCAAAAAGATGAATGCGAAAGCCCGGCTTCGGCCGGGCTTTTTTCTCTGTACCGGACGATCGTCGCACATGCGGTTGAAGCTGGGCCAACGCGGGTGACAGTCGGATGCTGTATCATTCGCCTGCCGTGCCCGGAGGCGATGTGAAGACGGGTGGGGTACCGGCTTGATACGTGCGATGCCGACAGCTTATGTGTCCCCATCACAAGCCTGCGAAAGCAACACGCCATATGCGCATCCTGTCCGACGCCTTCATTCCCGAACTTCCCAATCACTATCACGGCAAGGTGCGCGAAAACTACGATCTGCCGGACGGGCGCCGCATCATCATCGCCACCGATCGTTTGAGCGCGTTCGATACGATTCTGGCCTCGATCCCATTCAAGGGACAGGTCCTCACCCAGACAGCGCGCTATTGGTTCGAGGAAACCGCCGACATCTGCCCCAACCACGTGCTGGAGTATCCCGACCCCAATGTCGTCGTCGGCGCGAGGCTCGATATGCTGCCGGTCGAGATCGTCGTGCGCGGCTATCTGGCGGGAACCACCAGCACCTCGATTCTGACCAAGTACAGGAAAGGCGAACGGAGCTTTTACGGACACAGCTTTCCGGATGGACTGCGCGACAATGAAAAGCTGCCCGAGGCGATCATCACTCCGACCAGCAAGGCTGCAGGCGGCGGCCACGATGAGCCACTGTCTGAAGCCGAGATTATCGAACAGCGGCTTCTCACGCAGGCGCAGTGGGACACCGTATCGCGCTATTCGCTACAGTTGTTCGCCCGCGGCCAGCAGCGCGCCGCCGAACGCGGCCTGATTCTGGCCGACACCAAGTATGAATTCGGCACGGCGCCGGACGGCGCCATCGTTCTTGCGGACGAAATCCACACGCCCGACAGCAGCCGTTACTGGATCGCAGCGAGTTACAATGAGGCGTTCGAAGGCGGCGTGCGGCCGCAGAGTTTCGACAAGGACTTCATCCGCTCGTGGGTATTGGCGCGGTGCGACCCCTACAAGGAACCGATCCCAAGGATCCCGGACGATATCGTCAATCAGGCCTCGGAGGTCTATATCGAGGCCTACGAGGCAATCACCGGCGCAAAATTCGTGCCCGACGTCTCCGGAGACACCGTGCTGGAACGCATCCGTTCGAATCTCGCGCGGTATTTTTAAGAGGGTCTTGGGCTGGCGGGAATGCGATGCCCGGGAATTCCCGGCTTTTGCACGCGGCTATTTTCGCTTACCCTCCCCTTATGTCTGCTTATGCCCGCGCAAGGCATATCTTCTCAGGCAGTGCCGCGCTGGCGCTGGCGCTTTGGCTGACATCAGCAGCTTCTCCCGCCGAGCCGGTCGATGTCGAGCTGGTGCTGGCGGTCGATGTTTCACTCTCCATGTCGCCGGCCGAACTCGAGATCCAGCGCCATGGCTATGCCGCGGCGCTCACGCATGACAACGTGCTGAAGGCCATTGCCGACGGCGCTTATGGCAAGATCGCCGTCACCTATGTCGAATGGGCCGGCACCAGATGGCAGCGGGTCGTCGTGCCGTGGACTGTGATCGCCAATCGCGCCGATGCAGAGAGGGTGGTTGCGCAGCTCAATGCCAGTCCGCCGGACAGCGCGCGGCGAACCTCGATCTCCGGCGCGCTTGAATTCGGCAGCGACCTTTTCGCCGAAAGCGGTTTTCAGGGCACCAAGCGCGTCATCGATGTTTCGGGCGACGGACCCAACAACCAGGGCGCGCCGGTCGACATCACGCGGGACGAGGTGGTGAAACAGGGTATCACCATCAATGGACTGCCGCTGATGACGCGCGGCGGTTTCAGCGGTGCCTTCGATGTCGCCAATCTCGACCGCTACTACAGCGACTGCGTCATCGGCGGGCCGGGCGCCTTCATGATTCCGGTCAACGATTGGACGCAGTTCCCGGAAGCGATCCGCCGCAAGCTGGTGCTGGAGCTTGCCGGTCCGGCATCGCAGCGATGGGCGGCGGAAGAGGCGGATCATCCGCCGGTGGTGCTCGCCGACGACCGGCCGGCAGCCGATTGCCTGGCCGGGGAAAAGATGTGGCGCAATCGCGGCTGGATGCTGGACAGCCGCTAAAAGCAATTCCAGGAAAAGTGCGCAGCGGTTTTCCGTCTGGAGCGTTATACCAGCGCTAAGGTGGCGGCTGGACGATCAGGCGCGAGCTTGCTTCTGCGCGCGGCACGATGGCAAAGTGCCCTGGGGCCGGCGGCATCGCTCGAAGTGGCTGAACAAGGAAGCATCATAATGAAACGCCTGCTCATTCCGACCGTATTTGCATCTCTGCTTTGTGCCGGGAGCGCCAGCGCCCAATTCTACGGCGAGGCGGCCTGCGTGCTGTTCGAGGACATCAATTTCCGGGGACGCTCGCTGGAGATGGGGCCTGACGACGCCGTCAATTTCCGCGGCGGCCAGTTCTGGAACGATCGTGTCTCCTCGGTGCTCGTGCGCCGTGGCTGCACGCTCGTTGCCTACGAGAATTCAGGCAGGCGCGGTCGCTCGATCGAACTCAATCGCAGGGTTCGCGGTTTCGGAGATTCCGGCTGGAACGACCGCATCTCGTCGGCCGAGTGCTATTGCGACCAATACTGAACACCGACGTCGTCCCGGATGATCTGCCACAACCGGTCAGTTCAAGCACGCTTGAGGAGGCTCCCGGTGCGCTGACTTGGACCATGGTCCATGACCGGTCCTGCTTCATTGACAAGCCTTTTGCGCTCTGTGAGACAATCTCCTCTCACCAGACAAAAAGGGGAACCATGATGAACAGGACCAGCATTCTCGCGGTGGCTTTGACGGCGGTCGTCGGGATGTCGGCGCCGGCTGCCGCTGCCACGTCGCTCACCATCGGTATCAGCGGATGGACCGGATTTGCGCCGCTGACTTTAGCCAAGCAGGCCGGCCTCTTCGAGAAACATGGGCTCGACGTCACGCTGAAGAAGGTGCCGCAGGCGAGCCGGCCGCTGGCGATTGCCAGCGGCGACCTGCAATGCGCTGCAACCACGGTCGAGACCTGGATGGTGTGGAACGCCAGCGGCGTCACCACCAAGCAGATATTCCAGCTCGACAAGTCCTATGGCGCCGACGGCATCGTCGTGCGCAACAACATCAAGACGGTCGCCGACCTCAAGGGCAAGAACGTCGCGTCGTCTGCTCCCGGCACGTCGCCCTATTTCCTGCTCGCCTGGGTGCTCAACAAGAACGGCATGTCGACCAAGGACGTGACGGTCGTCAACCTGGAGCCTGACGCGGCAGCGCAAGCCTTCCTTGCCGGACAGAACGATGCCGCGGTCACCTATGAGCCCTTCATTTCCGCAGTGCGCAACAAGACCGACCAAGGGCATATCCTGGCGACCACGCTCGACTATCCGATGGTGCTGGACACCGTCGGCTGCACGCCGGACTTCCTCAAGGCCAATCCCGATGCCGCCAAGGCGCTGGCCGACAGCTATTTCGACGCGCTCGACATGATCAAGAAGGATCCGCAAAAATCCTACGAAATCATGGGCGCCGACGTGAAGCAGTCGGCCAAGGAGTTCGAGGACTCGGCCAAGTACCTGAAATGGGCCGACCGGGAAGAGAACAAGCAGTTCTTCACGAAGGACTTCCAGGACTTCTCCAAGACCGCGGCGGAGCTGCTGCTGCAGATGGGCCTGATCAAGGAAGCGCCGGACGTGACGACGCTCGCCGACACCAGCGCGCTGGCCAACTGATCGCGCATCCCTCGATCGACGGCGGCGACAAGCCGCCGTTCCTTCTCCTTAAAGCGCGTCGCGATCTTTCAGATTCGCTCCCTGCGCTTTAGGTTTCTTGATTTTACGCATGTCTTTGTCCCGAAACCGGTTCCCGCTTTCGGGAGACATGCTTTAAGGACAGTGCCTGATGCTGCGTCCCTTGCATCCCGTTCCGCCGGGCACCCGAACCGTGCTCGGCATCGCCTTCTTTGTGCTCTTCGTGGCGTTCTGGGCGTGGATCACGCTGGGCGGCCATGTGAACCGGATCTTTCTCGCCGATCCGCCGTCGATGCTTGGCGACGGTTGGCGGCTTTTGGTCGAGGACCGCTTCTGGCTCGACATCCTGATCACCATCTGGCGCGTCTTCGGCGGCTTCGTGCTGGCTTCGATCGTCGCGGTGCCGATCGGCATCGCGATGGGCGCCTGGAAGCCGATCGAGGCGTTCCTCGAGCCGTTTGTGTCCTTCGCCCGCTACCTGCCGGCTTCGGCGTTCATCCCGCTGCTCATCCTGTGGGCCGGCATCGGTGAACTGGAGAAGCTCCTGGTGATCTTCGTCGGCTCGGTGTTCCAGATCATCCTGATCGTCGCGGTCAAGGTCGGCAGCACCAGGCGAGACCTGGTCGAGGCGGCCTACACGCTGGGGGCAACCGACAACGGCATCGTCAAACGGGTGATCATGCCGGCCAATGCGCCGGAAATCGCCGAGACGCTGCGGCTGGTGCTCGGCTGGGCGTGGACCTATGTCATTGTCGCCGAGCTGATCGGCTCGTCATCCGGCATCGGTTACATGATCATCAACAGCCAGTCGCGGCTGGCGACAGGGCAGATCATCTTCGGCATCATCGTGATCGGGTTGATCGGACTGTTGTCCGACTTCGCCTTCAAGGCGCTCAATCGCTGGCTCTATCCGTGGAGCCTGGCGTGAGCAAGCTTCTCATCGAAGGCGTTTCGCGAACCTTCGCCGGGGTGCGTGGCGGCAATCCGGTGCAGGCTTTGCAGCCCGTCGACCTTTCGGTTGCGGCCAATGATTTCATCACCATCCTCGGCCCGTCCGGCTGCGGGAAATCGACGTTGCTCCGCATCGTGGCCGGGCTGGAGGCGCCGAGCACCGGCCATGTGCTGCTCGACGGCAAGGCCGTCACCAGGCCCGGCCCGGATCGCGGCATGGTCTTTCAGTCCTATACGCTGTTTCCCTGGCTGACGGTTGCCGAAAACATTGCCTTCGGCTTACGCGAGCGGGGCATGCCGGAACGCGAACGCAACGAGATCGTCGCCTCCTATGTCGACCTCGTCGGTCTGAAGGGGTTCGAAAACCATTGGCCGAAGCAGCTTTCGGGCGGCATGCAGCAGCGCACGGCGATCGCGCGCGCGCTGGCCAACGACCCGGCGATCCTGTTGCTCGACGAGCCGTTCGGCGCGCTGGACAACCAGACGCGCGGTCTGATGCAGGAATTGCTGCTCGGCATCTGGGAGCGGCGCAAGAAGACGGTGCTGTTCGTCACCCACGATATCGAGGAGGCAATCTTCATGGCTTCGCGGGTGGTCGTGATGAGCGCGCGGCCTGGCCGCATCAAATCGGACGTGCCGGTCGACCTGCCGCATCCGCGCCACTACACGCTGAAGACCAGCCCGGAATTTTCCACGCTGAAAGCGCAACTCACCGAGGACATCCGCATCGAGGCGATGCGGACTGCGCAGACGCAGTCCGCCCAGGCAGCCGCCACCTGACTGGTTCAGGCGGCCAGCAACTGCTTGCGGTCGACGCGCTCCTGCTGCGGCGAGCGGGCATAGAGCTCGCGGTAGCATTTGGAGAAGTGCGAGGCCGAGACGAAGCCGCAGGCCACGGCCACCTCGACCACAGGCATCGACGACTGGATGAGCAGATGCCTGGCGCGGTCGAGCCGGATCTCGAGATAATAGCGGGCGGGGGATCGGCCCATCTCGGTGCGGAACAGACGCTCGATCTGCCGGCGCGACAGATCGACGTGATCGGCGATCTCGATCAGCGACAGCGGCTCGGCGAGATTCGCCTCCATCAATTCGATGATGGTCAGCACCTTGGAGTTCTGGACGCCCAGACGCGCCCGCAGCGGCAGGCGCTGGCGATCGGTCGGGCTGCGCACGCGGTCGGTCAGCACCTGCTCGCAGACACGGTTGACGAGGCTTTCGTCGAAGTCGTCGCCGATCAGCTTCAACATCATGTCGAGCGCGGCGGTGCCGCCGGCGCAGGTATAGACGTTCTGGTCGACCTCGAAGAGGTCGGCAAAGACATTGGCCTTGGGGAAGGCCTCCGAGAAGCCCGGCAGGTTCTCCCAGTGGATAGCGCAGCGTTTGTTGGACAAAAGCCCGGCAGCAGCCAGGATATGCGCGCCAGTGCACAGCCCGCCGACGGCGACGCCGCGATTGTATTCCTCGCGCAGCCAGGCGAAGGCCGACTTGTTGTGGTAGCGCTCGACATTGATGCCGCTGCAGACGATCGCCATGTTCGGCCTGTCTGGCCCGGCCATCTTCTTGCGCTCTTCCTCGAGCGAGGTGTTGACGGCGCATTCGACGCCGTTCGAGGCGCGCACCGGCTTGCCGTCGATGCTGGCCAGGCGCCAGCTATAGGCATCGTAGCCGAGCATCCGGTTGGCCGAGCGCAACGGGTCGAGCGCCGTCGCGAAGGCGATCATGGTGAAGTCGGGGACGAGGAAGAATACAAACGATCTCTTGATCGGGAGCTTTACGGCATTCACGGGAGACCTCACGCGGCCATGACGCGAACAGAATGTCGCTAATAGCATAGCGACATCAGGAAAAAGCATTCTTGTCAATCGGGTAGGCGGCTAAGTGAAGATTAAATTTGCGACACGGGTCGCAAATGGGCAATCGCCGATGGCGCGAGCCTGGAGATACCACCTCAGGTATCCAACGAACCGCGCCGTCAAAATGAAAACGCCGCCTTGGCGAGGCCCGGCGGCGTTGTGATCAAGTCGGGTAACGGCGCGCGGCCGTCCCGTCGAACGAGTGCTCAGGCAACGAAGCCGAGGCGGGCAGCGGCCATAGCGCCGGTCTGGCCGGGCATGGTCTTGGCAAGACGCTGACGCTCGAGAGCGGTCGTCAGGTTCATTTCGCGGCGGGTGAACAGGCGGGCAAAGAGCTTCATCATCATCTCCATTTGGTTGCTCAGACGGGTCGCCTTCGCTTGATGGAGTGGGGCAGCTCGTTTTTGCTGAGAGGTGATATAGGCTTGGTTCAGCAAAAACTAAATCGCAAAAACGAAGCGCTTGATATGAAAAGCGACATGGATTGCGACATATTTGGGCAAACTGCCCGAAATTTACGATTGTTTACAAGGCATTAAGTAGAACGGCGCCGTGTTATGCGAGTGGTTCATATGCGTCATGCAGCGGCCGCATGGCTGGAAAATTCGTTTGAGTGCAAACAAAAAGGCCTGCCGGGCTGATGCGGCAGGCCTTCAGCACTGAATGCACACTTTGTTACTTCGCTCCGGCCCAGGTTCCGACGCCGAGGCGCACACCGGTTTTGGCATCGGCGGCTTCCGGCCAGCCGATATCCTTCTGCAGCTCGATCGGCAGCGAATGGATTGCGCGTTCGGTCTGGTAGCGGGCGCGGGCGGCGCTGAATTCGGTCGCGAGCCGACCGATAGACGACAGGATAGACATTTTCATTCTCCTCGATTCGGGCAGGGAGGCACCCGGCAATGCGTTACGTCAGGTCTGCTTCAGCTTCATTTCATGTCGATTGCAGGTCCGTGTCGGGGTTGTTTCATGGCTGCTTTTGGCAGCATCCTGCATCGATCGAGTTGACTATGCGCCTGAAGTGATGTTCAATCAAACGAAATGGGATGATCGTTTGCATCAGAAAAATTGAAGGTAAGCTCCGATGAACGCCCCGCTCAACCATCCTCTGCCGCTGCTCGATCTCGATGTGCTGCGCACCTTCGTGGCGATCGCAGAGACCGGCAGCTTCACCACCGCCGCCAATGCGGTGTTCCGCACGCCCTCGGCCGTCTCCATGCAGATCAAGAAGCTGGAAGACATTCTCGGCCGCTCCGTCTTCGCGCGCGACGCGCGTTCGGTGACGCTGACCACGGATGGCGAGATGCTGCTCGGCTATGCCCGGCGGCTTCTGTCGATCAACCGCGAGGTGGTGTCGAAGTTCATCATTCCCGACATCGTGGGCGTGGTGCGGCTCGGCTCCCCGGATGATTATGGCGAGCGCGTGCTGCCGCATGTCTTGAAGCGCTTCGCGCAGTCGCATCCGTCGATCGCCGTCGACGTCACCATCGATCAGAGCAGCAATCTGCGCCGCCGCATGGACGACCGGGCGCTCGACATCACGCTGCTCACCAATTCCTACAAGACCAGCGCGCTCGGCGCCGAGGTGCTTTTGACCGAGCCGATCGTCTGGGCGGGCGCCAAGGGTGGCTGCGCGCATCTGCGCGAACCGCTGCCGGTGTCGCTGTGGGAAGAGGGCTGCGCCTGGCGGGCCGGCGCCCTGGAAGCGCTCGGGCGCGAGGGCCGCAACTACCGCGTCGCCTATATGAGCGCCCACACGGCCGGCCAGCGCGCCGCGATCATGGCCGACCTCGCCGTGGCGCCACTGCCAAAATCCTTCCTCGGCGACGATATGGTCGAGCTGGGCCAGAAGGACGGCATGCCAGATATCGGCACCTACAATCTCGCCATGGTGGTGGCGCCCGACGCCAGCGCGCCGGTGAAGGCCGTTGCCGATCACATCCGCGCGACGTTCGAACTGTTCCGCGAAACCGGCAGGTTCTGAGCTATTCGGCCGCCGGCGCAGGCCGCGCCGCGTAGGCAGTTCCGGTCAGGCGCGGTGCGCGGGCGCGCTGCGGTGTCGGTTCGCCGGTGAGGAAGTCGACGATGCTGTCGCGCGCGCGTCGCGCCTCCGGCATCTCGATCAGCGGCCAGACATGGAACATGCCTTCCTCATAGACCACGTCGACCTCGACGCCTGCGGCGCGCGCCCGTTCGGCGAAGATCAGATTATCGGGGCTGAGCAGGTCATGCGAGCCGGTGAGCAGCAGCGTCTTCGGCAGCACCGAGAGATCGCCATAGAGCGGGCTGATGCGCCAGTCGGAGCGGTCGATGCCGGCGCTGTAGAGCCGGATCGCCTCGAGCCCGCCGGAAATGCCGAGCCACGGATCGCGGCGCTCCGCCTCGAACACCTCCGGATTGGACAGCGACATATCGAGGCCGGGCGAGATCAGCACGTGGCGCGATGGTGCTGGGAGGCCTTTCTCGGCGCCCATCATGGTGAGCACCACGGCCATGTTGCCGCCGGCGGAATCGCCCATGAAGACGATATCCCCGGCATCGGTCTCTTCGAGCATGCGCCGATAGACGTCGCCCACCATGCCGAACATGTCATGGAAGTTGTGCTCCGGCGCGATCGGATAGATCGGCACGGTGACGCCGAAGCCCAGCCGCTCCGCCATCTCGGCAATCAGCACCCAGTGATAGGATGTCATCTGAAAGACGAAGGCGCCGCCATGCAGATAAAGGATGCGCCGGCTTTCGCCGGCCGTCGGCGCGATCTCATAAACGGGAAAACCACCGACACTGGTCTCGGCGATGTCGAGCCGCGCTTTCAGCAAGGCGGGCGGATGATAGTCTTCGGTCTTGCGGGCGTAGGCAATCCAGCGCTGCAGATTCTCGGGACTGGAAAAGGCCTTCTTGCGGCTGTGCCTAAGAATGAACGAGACGACGTGGCTTTTCAAACTAGGCATGCGGATACACGGACTTCGGCAGAGCCGACTAAGAGAATTCTCCCCACTATCCGAAGATTGGATCTCAGCTAAAAATGTCAAGGTTCGCCGGGCGCACATCGACGTGATGCGACGCCCTGATTCGATAGCAGGCGCGTCACCGACGCCCCGGCAGCAGCGCGGCGCGCAGCTTGTTGTCGCCGGTCGCCGAGGCCGCTTGCCGGCCCCGGCGTTTGCCGAGCAGCTTGCATTTGTCGGCGAAGGTCATCAGCGCGGCGTGCCAAGCAGCAGCTTGTGAAGAGCCGCCTGCGGGTCGCTCGGCGGCGAGGCCGGCCAGCCAATATCCTTCCGGGCATGCGCCGGCAGGTCGTCGAGCGCGCGGATCGCCTTGTTCCGTGCATGGGCCTGCCTGATGGTAACGCCAAAGCGGCTGAGGTTATCGAACATCGACATTTTCATCTCCCTTTGAAG
>NZ_RZSL01001260.1:0-445 GCF_003997355.1 Mesorhizobium sp. M1E.F.Ca.ET.041.01.1.1
AGAGAAAATCGCTCCGCGATTTCTCGCGGTCATACGCCCGGCAGCGCGCTCTTGGCCGCTATGTCGAAGAAATCGAGCAGGATGGCCATTCCGACACCGCTGGCTGTGAAGATGAGGCCGGCGATGAATATCCGGCTGGCGCGGTCATGAATGATGCGCTGCAGGGATTTGATGTCGAGCAGGATGGCGAGCGCCCGCATCTGCAGGGCAATGCCGACCAGGATCGGCACGACGGCAATCAGATGATAGGTCTGCCATGGAATCGGGTTGGCCGCCCAATGGGGATGAAGCCCAGCGAAAATGCCAGCAGGATGCCGACGATGGTGACGGTGCCGTTGCGGAAAACCGGTTCGACCAGATCTTCTTTCGGGTCCTGCTCGTCCAAGCCACCCTCCCCTCGATTGGCGGTCGAGGGATAGATTAAACGCTCGCAAAATCGCTGTAC
>NZ_RZSL01001261.1:0-444 GCF_003997355.1 Mesorhizobium sp. M1E.F.Ca.ET.041.01.1.1
GTGCATGTGAAGACGCTTTTGATCATTGCCCTGGCTCTGTTGATGGCAGGCTGCGCGGGGCGGCAGACAGAGGAAATTCTGGGCAGCGTCGTCGTGCCGACGCAGGCGACCGAGATCGCCGGCAACCACTCGATCTTCATCGCCACCACGCGCAAGCGCTCCGACGACCCGAATAAGGTCTTCGACGGTGAGCGCTCGGCGACGCTCAACTATGCCCGCGTCAGCGTCACGGTGCCGCCGGTCCACCAGACCGGCCAGATCGAGCGCCGCTCGCGCGGCAACTCCAACGACCCGACTAAATATTTCATGGCATCCGAGGTCGTCGGTTACGACACGCAGCCGAAATTCACGAGCGCGCTCAACGCCGACATCGATGCCCGTGGCGGCCGGGTCATGGTCTTCGTCCATGGTTACAACACCGGCTTTGACGACGCTGTCTACCGT
>NZ_RZSL01001262.1:0-441 GCF_003997355.1 Mesorhizobium sp. M1E.F.Ca.ET.041.01.1.1
TGCGTGACGCCTGGCAGCTTTGCCCGGCCGGCGCTGATCCCGGTCCCGCCGGCGCCATTTTTGGCGCCTGGCGCCAGCTGGCGCTGCAGCCGCCGGCGGTCAGCGCCGATCGGCTGGCAAAAGTGGCCGAGATGCTCGGGCTCGCCTGGGATGATGAGGCTTTCGTCGACCTCTGCACGCAGATCGAAGAAGTGGCGGGGTCGCAGCGGCCTGCACCATTTGCCGCGGCGGCGATTGCCGCTCACGTCGTCGCCATGCGTCCCGATGCCGAGCTGTTCGCTTGGTGGCTCGCCGACCTGGTGCTGGCGCAAAGCCTGCGCTGGCCGCGGCCGCTGCCGCTGTTGATGGCGCAGGCTTTTGGCCCGGCTTTCCGCGCCGAAGCCGGCGGCAAGCGCATCCGACCGGGCGAAAAAGGTTTCGAGCGCGCGGTCTGCCTGGCGC
>NZ_RZSL01001263.1:0-436 GCF_003997355.1 Mesorhizobium sp. M1E.F.Ca.ET.041.01.1.1
GAGCAGGTCGACGACCTCGAACCGTTTTCGGCCAGCGAATTTGCCAGGGCGATCGCCGGCGTCGCCTGAACAAAGGCGTGATCTTGGAAGACCGCCTGCTTTTCGGCCAGATCATGCGCAAGAAGGACTTTTATGAACATCCTCGAACGCGACCCGTCCGATCCACGCCGCAAGCCGATGAACCCCGGCCTGAAATTCCTGCTCGAGCTTGGGCCGGGCCTGGTGTTCTTCTTCACCACCATCCGTGGCGAGTGGCTGGCCGAGAAATTCCCGGTGCTTGCCCATCTCGGCGAGCCGATCCTGATCGCCACGGCCTTCTTCATGGTCGCGACCGCGCTTTCGCTCGGCGTCTCCTGGCTGCTCACGCGCAGCCTGCCGCTGATGCCGCTGGTCTCGGCGATCGTCGTCTTCGTCTTCGGCGCGCTGGCGCTTTACC
>NZ_RZSL01001264.1:0-432 GCF_003997355.1 Mesorhizobium sp. M1E.F.Ca.ET.041.01.1.1
ATCCTGCGGTAAAAGTCGAGGAAGCGGTCCGGAGACCAGTGGAAGAAGACGGGTCCAAGCGTCAAGGCGATTTCCGTCCGGGCGATTTCCGTCAGGGCGATTTCGGACACCGACTATCTCCATTTCTTCTCGTAAGCGCCGGCCGTCTGCCGAGCCCCTTCCGACTGGCCGGCGAGAAGGCGGTCGACGTCGACAGCCTCACCGCCATCTTCGACCGCGTCGACTGCTTTCCTGAAGGTGCGCACGACCTCGCCTACATAGCCCTTGCCGCGCTGGCGTCCTTCGATTTTCAACGCAGTCACCCCGGCGGCCTTCAGGCCCGCAATCATCCCGCCGGCATTCAGGCTGACGGGATCCTCGAACAGATGGGATGTCTTGCCACCGGCTTTGAATCTGCCCTTGCAGAGGGTGGGATATCCCACCCTCTGCAAG
>NZ_RZSL01001265.1:0-431 GCF_003997355.1 Mesorhizobium sp. M1E.F.Ca.ET.041.01.1.1
CGGCAGGCTCGCCGGAAAGACGCGCGGCGTCCTCGTCAAATGCGCCAAGCCTGGTCAGGAATTGCGCGCCGACTTGCCTTCGATAGGCCCGCAGACGGTCGAGGCCGCGCATGCCGCCGGCTTGGCCGGCATCGCCGTCGAGGCGGGTCGCTCGCTCATTCTCGAGGGTCCGACGACATTGTCGCGAGCCAACGCACTGGGCCTCTTCATCATTGGGTTGCCCGTGGCGGAGTCGGCTGATGGCAGGTGAGAGGCCGCTCAAGATCGCCATCGTCGCCGGCGAGGAATCAGGCGACCTGCTCGGTGCCGACATCGTGCGCGCGCTCTGGAAGATCACCGGCCGAGATATCCAGCTTGTCGGCATTGGCGGCCGGCATCTGCAGGAATTGGGGCTGACGCCGCTCTTCGACGGCAGCGAGATCGCGCTGATG
>NZ_RZSL01001266.1:0-429 GCF_003997355.1 Mesorhizobium sp. M1E.F.Ca.ET.041.01.1.1
AAGGCGGGGCGATCACGCTGTCGCTCGCGGGCGCCGCCGACGGGCCGATGAAGGGCCAGGTCGACGCCAGCAATTTCTACGTCGTCAACGAGCCGAAGCTCGCTTCGATCGTGTCGACGAAGCCCGCCGGCGATACGCGGAGCCTCAACCAAGCGGTGAAGGCCGATATCGACACCTCAAGGGTGCAATTCGAGCGCGGCTTCGCCGAGATCGACAAGGGCTCGGGCTATCTGAGACTGGCAAACGGCGTGCTGCGGGGGCCGCGCATCGGCACCACCTTCCAGGGCACGCTCTACGACAAGGACAACAACATGGACATGACCGGCACCTTCATGCCGGTCTATGGGCTGAACCGCATCTTCGGCGAGTTGCCGCTGTTCGGCCCGCTGCTCGGCAACGGCCGCGACCGCGGCCTGATCGGCGTCACCT
>NZ_RZSL01001267.1:0-428 GCF_003997355.1 Mesorhizobium sp. M1E.F.Ca.ET.041.01.1.1
TCCCTGGGTCCGCTGGTTGACCAGCGATTCCTGGCCTTTTTCGTCGACGACGAAGATGGCCGGGATGTCGCCCGTGAACTCGAGGAACATCTTGGTGCCGTCGTCGAAGGCGACGCGCGGCTTCAGGCCATCGTCGCCGGCATAGACGTAATTGTAGTTGAGATCGGCATAGTTGAGGTTCTTGAGATCGGGATCGGCTGCACCTTTCTGGGCCTCAGAAAGCAGTCGCGCGTTTTGATCCTCATCCGCATACTTGAACCGGACCTGGAAGGATGCACGATCGCGGTCGCTGTCGGTGGCTTTGAGCAACAGCGAATAGACGCGCCGGTCGGTGATGACGTTGACGTTCGTCCAGGCGTCGCGTTCGAGCGGCTTGATGAAGAGAAAGCGCGAGCCGCGTTTGGGTACGATCGACCAGCCTTTCGTGT
>NZ_RZSL01001268.1:0-426 GCF_003997355.1 Mesorhizobium sp. M1E.F.Ca.ET.041.01.1.1
CCACCAGCCCGATCAGCGACGAGGCCATGCCCCAAGGCAAGGAATAGGGCATCGGCCGTTTGTCGGTGATCATGCCGATCACCGGCTGCAGCAGCGAGGCGGTCACCTGGAAGGTGAAGGTCAAAAGGCCGATCTGCCAGAAGTCGAGACCGTAATTGTCCTTGAGCAGCGGATAGATGGCCGAAAGCAGCGACTGCATGATGTCATTGACGCAGTGGCAGAAGCTCACCGCAAGAATGACGGTGAAGGCCGTCGCTTGCGCCGAGGGGTGGCTGGCCGGCGCTGGGGTAGCGACGGCGGCAGCTGTCGTGTCGGTCAAGGCAATTGCTCCGTGGTCTTTTTGGCGGCGAACCGCAGGCAGTCTTATAGGACGCTTGCCTTATAGTCGGCTTGAATGGCGACTTCTTTCGTGGTTTGGTCCAATAG
>NZ_RZSL01001269.1:0-424 GCF_003997355.1 Mesorhizobium sp. M1E.F.Ca.ET.041.01.1.1
GTCTTTACCCCGCCGCATCGAAACCCTCGCTGCCACCGCCACGACCATTGAACCCATTGCGCCCATCGTCAGCAGATGCGTCTGGGCTAGCGGCGGAAGCATCCCCACCCGCGCGGCAACGATGCCGAGAAGTCCGGCCGCGAGGGTCGCATAAGCTATGCACAGCATCCGGTTTGCCGGCCACGCACCAACCCCGGTCCAAGCCGTGCGGAGCACCCACAAGGCGGTGATCGCCAGGGCCGATGTTCCGATTGATCCGCTCGAGAGGACCCCAAACCCCATCATGGCGAGGCCGGGCCACGTGCGTGCCGCAGGCCGTTGCGGCAAGCCGCGGCGTCGGCGCTCTTCGATCAGGAAGGCGGCTATCATCCGGCCGCCCACCGCCAGGATCAGCGCGCCCATCGCCAGGGGAAGCGCCGCAGCC
>NZ_RZSL01000126.1:0-13278 GCF_003997355.1 Mesorhizobium sp. M1E.F.Ca.ET.041.01.1.1
CCGCGAAACGCTCTGCGTGCGCGGGCGATTCGGCCTCGACTTCGTCGGCAGTCAGGATCGGATCAAGCGGCCGATGATCCGTCGTGGCGGGGTCCTGGTCCCGGTTTCATGGGACGAAGCGGGCGACTACCTCCGCCGGCGGCTGTCGGCCGTCGCCGGCAAGGTTGCGGGCGGGCTGGCCTCGCCGCGCCTGCCCAACGAGGTGCTTTATCAATTCCAGAAGCTGATGCGGACGGCATTCCGGACCAACAATATCGACTGCTCCTCGCGCTGGTCCACGCCCTTTGACGCGCTCGGCCCGTTGGTAGCCTCCTTCTACACGCGAGCGCCGCTGGAGGAGGTAATCGGCAACGACTGTGTGCTTGTAGTCGGCGGCAACGTGACGGACGAAAACCCTGTCACCGAATATTTACTGCGAGACTGTGCACGGCGTCGACAGACTGGCTTACTCATGCTCTCGGCGCGGCCATCCCGCCTCGACGCCGATGCGCGGGCGGTCGTTCGCGTGCCGCTAGGCGGTGAGGCTCAGGGCCTTGCCGCAGTGGTGAGCGGACTGGGGGCGGCTGGTCAGGCATTGCCGGGCGACGTTTTTGCGGACATCGGCGTGAAAACCGGCCGGCCAGCAGCGGCCGCCGACAGTGACGATCCGGACCGCCTGGCCGCAGCGCTGCTGGAAGGCCGGAGCGCCACTGTGCTTGTCAGCGCCGACCTCCTGAGATCGCCGCTGGCGCGCGCGACGTTGCAACAGCTCAACAACCTTTTGCAGGTCCTGCGCGCACTCGGTAAGGGCCTGGCGATGCAGTTCCTCTTCGACCGTGCCAACCAACTGGGCGCCTGGGACATGGGCGTTCTGCCGACGGCGCTGCCGGGGTTGCGCGCGCTCGCCGATGATGCGGCACGCGCAACGCTCGAACGGGCCTGGGGCGCCGAGATCCCGTCTGAACCGGGCTTGGATTTCGACGCCATGCTGGAGCTTTGTGACAGGAAGCGAATGGGTGCGCTCTATATCGCCGGAAGCGACCCAATGATGTCCTATCCCGACCGGAAATTTGTGCAGCGCGCGCTTCGTGCCGTCGATCTCCTGATCGTGCAGGACGCGTTCCTTACGGATACGGCAGGGCTGGCGGATGTCGTACTGCCCGCGGCCAGTTATGGCGAGGAATCAGGCACGCTCACCAACAACGAAGGCCGGACCCAGAAGGTCCGCAAGTTCCGCGAGCCCGCCCACGAGGCGCGGGACAATCTGGCGATATTCGACTTCGTGGCGGCGCTTCGCGGCCAGGCGTTGCGGCCGTCGATCCATGGCGAAATCTTCGGCGAGATTGCCCGGCTGGTTCCGGCATACCAGGGGTTGACGCAGGCCGAGCTTGGCGCCGACGGAGTGTTCACTAACGCGACCCTTGCGCCGCCGGCAGGCGAGTTCTTCGCCCCCCCGCCAGCCCCCATTGCCGCCGGCGGGCTCATGCTGATCACCGGCAACTGCTTGTTCCACAACGGATATCTTTCCGAGCGCTCTGATATCCTGAGCACGGTCGCGGATGACCCATATGTCGAGATGAGCGCGCCGGATGCAGCCCAGCTTGGCCTTGCGGATGGCGATCAGGTGGTCGTGCGATCGGCCCAGGGCGAACTGACGGCGAAGCTCAAGGTCAACAAGCGTTTTCCCAACGGCCTCGTGTTCGTTCCCGAGAACTACAGATCCATGCGTCTCAACAGCCTGCTGCGGCGGGGCGAATACCCATGCCCGGTGGAAGTTGAAATGGCGCACGCGGCTTTCGAGATCGCCACTCTCGCCGGCGTCGGGGCGTGGCCTGGCAATCCGGGCTGAGGCACCACGGGTTCCCCGGCGTCCTGCCCCCTGCGCCTTGACCCGGCGGTCAGTGATAACCGGTCCCGGCAATGTAATCGTGCAGCACCTGCTCGTTGCTCATCAATTCTTCTAGGCGGTGCTTGACCACGTCGCCGATGCTCACCACGCCGACAACTGTGCCGCCATCCATGACCAGCACATGGCGCGTGCGCTGATTGGTCATGATCGCCATCACCGAGGGCAGCATATCCAGTGTCGAGCAGCTCGCCACACCGCGGTTCATGATCTCGGCGACCCGCATCATGGGCGCGTTGGTTCCGTGCTCGGCCACTGCATTGCAGCAGTCGCGCTCCGACAGCGTGCCTAGGCAATCCCCGGGGAAACGGCTGACGACCACGAAGCCGATGTTGTTGTCCCGAAACAGTCGTAGCACTTCCACCATCGTCTGGCTTGGAGCGACCGAGACGACCTCGGGAGCCTTGCTCTTCAAGATTTGGCAGACCAGCATCTGAGCCTCCTGTCTGCGCGCTCCGGCTTGCCACCTGGCGCGCCTTCACGTTCGACGGATATTCCGCCACCAATTGTATCCCTGCGGCTCGCGCGTCTCGACCAGCACGTCCTGTTCGGTGTTCAGACATGCAGCGACCACGCCGCCGCCGGTCGTCGCCTTGCCCGGCTTGGCGAGCAGGTCGTCACGCCCGATCACCAGGCCAGCTGAGGAAAAACTCGAGAATTCGTACTGTTGGCCAAGCGCGATCGCGTCCGCCGGACAGGCGTCCTCGCACAACCCGCAGAACAGGCACCGGGCCATATCGATCTCGAATTTCGCCGGGTGTCGGTTGCCCTTCTCGTCCTCGTAGGGGACGACTTCGATGCAGTCGCACGGACAGATCCGTGCGCAGAGCTCACAGGCTACGCATTTGATCTCGCCCGCTTCGTCGCGCTTCAGGAAGTGATGCCCGCGGTAACGCGAATAGGGCAACCATTTTTCCTTGTCCGGATACTGCATGGTCACGGATCTGGAAAACATGTAGCCGAAAGTCAGCGCCAGCGCGTTCGCCAGATCGGCGAAGAACGCCCAGCCGATCCATCTTCCAGCTCTGTCCACTGCGCGCGACATCGTCGCCTCGTTGCAGCCCCCTAGAGGAAAGCAACACCGGTTATGATTATGTTCGCCATCGACAAAGGAAGCAAGACTTTCCACCCGATCGCCATCAGTTGGTCGTAGCGATAGCGCGGGAAAGTGAAGCGGAACCAGATAAACAGATAGACGAAGAAGGCGACCTTGAGCACGAACCAGAGGAGCGGCGGCAACGGGACCAGCACGCCGTTCCAGCCGCCGAAGAACAGGATCACCGCCAGGACCGACGTCAGGAGCATGACGGCGTATTCACTGACCATGAAGAATGCGAAGCGGATGCCGCTGTATTCGGTATGGAAACCGGCCCCCAGGTCGCCTTCCGCTTCCGCCAGGTCGAAGGGAATGCGCTGCGCTTCGGCCAGGCCGGCTACGAAAAATACAAAGAACCCTACCGGTTGGTAGACGATGTTCCAGACATTGGCTTGCGCCCGCACGATGTCGAGCAGGCTCATGGATTGCGCCAGCATCACCACGCCGATGACCGCGAACCCCATCGGGATCTCGTAGCTGATCATCTGCGCGCAGGTCCTGAGACTGCCCAGGACAGCGTACTTGCTGTTCGCCGCCCAGCCGCCGAAGATAACGCCATAGACCTCGATCCCGATCACAGCAAAGACGAAAAGCAGCGCCACATTCATGTTGGAGACGTAGAGAGTGATCTTGGTGCCGAGCACCGAGACGGATTCGCCGAAGGGGACCGCGACGAACACCACGAAGGGCGGAGCGAGCGCCAGGATTGGCGCCAATTTGAACAGGAAGCGGTCGGCCTCGGCCGGGATGTGGTCCTCCTTGGTCAAGAGCTTGACCCCATCCGCCACCGGCTGCAGGAGCCCATGCCATCCCACACGCATCGGCCCCATCCTCTGCTGCATGTGCCCCGCGATCTTGCGTTCCAGCCAGGTCAGCGGCAATGGCAGCAGCAGCAGGATCGCAATCAGAAACGCGACCTTGAAGACGATCAGCCCAAGAGCAACGACAAGTTCCATGGTCCGAGGCCATTCGTTCACGGGACGAGACCCGCGACCCGATTAGCACTGCGCGGTCGTTGGCTGCGCGGGAATGGCAATTGCCAACGGCGGCGCAACTTGCGCGATGGTATCACGAACTTGCCATCACTGGCTACGATGCGGGCGGCGCGGCGCCCAAACGGGACGGCAGGGCGAAAGCAACTGGAAATCAATATTGTCTCGTACATTTTCGACAGAGCGCTTATCCTTGCGCCCACTCGACCATGAAGCTCGTGCCGGAATGCAGCCTCAAGGCGACGCCAGCGCCTCCTATCTGTTCTGACTGGCACCTGACGTTTGGGGGCGAGCGCGGCGCGGCAACAGCGTCAGAGGTGGCCCATGCAGCTCACTTCAAGCAGCTTTGCCAACGGGACGACGATCCCTCGGCGTTTCACTTGCGACGGTCAGGACCTTTCCCCGCCGCTCGGCTGGACCGGCGCTCCGGCCGGAACCCGAAGCTTTGTCCTTCTCTGCGATGATCCCGACGCTCCGGCGGGGGTCTGGCACCACTGGGCGGCCTATGACATTGCGCCCGACCGTGCAGGGTTGGCCGAAGGCGCTGCCCAGCACGCCGGTAACCAGGGCCTCAAGCAGGCAACCAACGATTTCCGGCGACAAGGTTACGGTGGTCCCTGTCCACCGCATCGCCACGGCCCGCATCGCTACCACTTCCGGCTGCTGGCACTGTCGATAGATCACCTGCCGCTCGGCAACGACCCACCGTGTCAGGGAGTCGAACGAGAAGCGCGCAAGCATCTCCTCGCCGAGGCGCTCCTCGTCGGAGTGTATGAGCGATGATGGTCTTCACTCGTGTGGACTCTGGCGATTGAGGAAGGCCTGCGGGTCATGAGCGACAGCATTTGTCGTAGTGGCCCCGGCTGCTTGCTCGGCGTCCGCTCGCGATGGGCACCGTCATCCAATTGAGCTACTGTGCGCGATCGAGCACCGCAGAAAGTGGCCGTAGTGTCGCCAAGCGCGTCCAGCGGCCCACTTGGCTGCTTGGGTGCACGTGTTTTTTGTGAATGGCGCTCGTGCCATGACCACGCCGATCGTCCTGCCTTGGCCGTTGCAAAGCCTCTTGGAGGCGGTGACGCGGGCGGTGCTGCAACCTGGCGACCTGCCTCACATCGATTTCTCGCGACCGATCGGCGAGGCCGGACTGGTATCGCCGGACTCCGTGTCGTGGCGCATATTCAAGAACCCGCTCTCGCTGTTCATCGGCGGCGTCACCGCGGTGATCCTGGAGCTTGCTGAACCGCGCGTGCGCACCGGCATATGGGAGCATACCTCTTTCCGCCTTGATCCAATTCAACGACTGCACAGCACGGGGCTGGCTGCGATGGTGACGGTCTATGGCCCCCGCACCAAGGCCGAGGCCATGATCGCCCGCGTCCGGCGAATACACGACCGCATTGAAGGCGTGACATCGTCAGGCGAGACGTACCACGCCAATGATCCCAACCTTCTGAACTGGGTTCAGGCCACGGCGGCGTACGGCTTTGTCCAGGCTTATCACGTCTATGTGCAGCAGTTCTCCGCATCGGAGCGCGACCGCTATTACGCCGAGGGCGTACCGGCTGCGCGCCTTTTCGGCGCCACAGGCGCGCCGGGATCGGAAGCCGAGCTTGAAGCACTGTTCCATGCGACCGCCGGACAGCTGCAGCGCTCGGCCATTGTGCTCGAATTTCTCGCCATCATGCGTTCTGCGCCTATTCTGCCGCTGCCGCTGAGGCCGGCGCAGCTCCTGCTGGTGGCGGCTGCCGTTGATTTGGTGCCCGATTGGATGCAGGCCCAGTTGGGGCTCACCGGGCACGGCCTGCGCCGTTGGGAAGCTGAGGCAGTCCGGCAGGCAGGGGCTTTGGCGGATCGCCTCGTTATGGAAACCAGCCCAGCCGTTCAGGCCTGCCGGCGGATGCGCCTTCCGGCCGACTATTTATATGTCGATCGCAGCGCAGTCGGCGCCCGTCCATGATTGTCTTGTTCACCGATTTCGGCTTGCACGGCCCCTACACGGGTCAGATGAGGGCTGTGTTGCACCAGATGGCGCCGGGCATCCCCGCGATCGACCTCTTCTCCGACGCGCCGGTCGGCAATCCCAAGGCGTCGGCCTACCTGCTGGCGGCCTACGCGGAGTGGTTTCCCGCGGGAACCGTCTTTCTCTGTGTCGTCGATCCAGGCGTCGGAGGGACGCGCCCGTCGGTCATCGTCGAGGCCGACGGTCGCTTGTATGTCGGCCCCGGCAACGGCCTCTTCGAGCTGATCCAGCGCCGCGCGGCTGAGACGTTCAGCTGGGATATCGACTGGAAGCCAAAGGCCCTGTCTGCCAGCTTCCACGGGCGTGACCTGTTTGCCCCCGTCGCGGCCATGCTGGCACGCCGTGAGCCGCCGCCCGGCAGGCCGCGCCTGGATGAAGCAGATCGCCGTAGAGACTGGCCGGAGGACCTCGCCGAGATCGTCTATATCGACCATTTCGGCAATGCCCTGACCGGCCTAAGGGCGGCCAGGCTGCCGGCGGGTGCAAGGCTCGCCGCAGCAGATCGCGTGCTGGAGGCCGCGACGACCTTCGGCGATCGTCCGCCGGGCACGGCCTTTTGGTACGAGAACTCGAACGGCCTTGCCGAGATTGCCGTCAATCAAGGCCGCGCTGACGGCGAGCTCGGTCTCGCGATCGGCAGTCCTGTGGAGATCGTCCTTTGAACGAAACCGGTTGTCCGTTGCGGCGTTGATCTATCGCGATGCGCAAGTCAACGAAACGAGGCCCGGGCGCCGATCCGCCGAAGCTGCAAAAAGGCGATGACAAGGCGCGGGCGACGACCGGCAACAAGCGGCTTGCCGAGCAGATTCGCAAGGTTCTCGCCAAGCACTATGCGAGCAAATACCGGGCGCGGTGAAAAACGCGATTGCCGCACCCGGAATGAGCACGAAGGGAGGTCGTCATGACCGATGGTATTGCTCAGAAAACCTGTACGCCCTGCCGCGGCGGCGTTCCGCCACTGACGCAGGAGGCAGCTGAGGGCTATCTGTCCCAGACCCCTGGCTGGGAATTGGAGGAGGCGCATCTGCTGCGCCGCAAATTCAAATTTGCGGATTTCCGTCAATCGCTCGACTTCGTCGACAAAGTTGGCCGATTGGCGGAACAAGAACGGCACCATCCCGACATCTGCTTCGGCTGGGGTTATGCGGCAGTCTCGCTGCAGACACACAAGATCAAGGGATTGCACGAGAACGACTTCATCATGGCCGCGAAGATCGACCTCATCGCCGGTTCGTAGAGAGGCACCCCGCACCCAACGGCCGGGACGGGTCCAGAAGTTCGCATTCATGATCCGCACGTCATGGGTGCGATGCCGCAACGAAGAAGTACTATGTGGTCGACACGCCGCCGAGCACCGTTGTCGTTTCTTGACCGCCTGTGGTTCGCGCACCCGGCTCGTGTTATCGTGGTTGCGGGAAACGGCGGACGCGCCGTGAGCGCCCCGCCGGTTCCCCATTGTGGGAGGAACCAATGGCTCATTACGTATTACTGTCGAACTTCACCGATCAAGGTATCAGGACTATAAAGGATACTCAGAAGCGGGCTGAGGCCTTCAAGGCGATGGCCAGCAAAAGCGGGGTCAAGGTTCACACGCTGTTGTGGACGCTTGGCAAACATGATGTCGTAGTGATTGCCGAGGCAGAAGACGACATTGCTGCGACCGCACTAGCCTTATCAATCGCATCAATGGGCAACATCAGAACTGAGACGCTGAGGGCATTCGACACGGCAGATATGACCAAGATATTGGCAAAGATGGCCTGACAGCCGCTTTGCCGACGTGCGCGGGTAATCGAAGCCGGCGCTGGGCTTGAGTGCTCGGCGCCCAAGTCGTCTAGCTATGTCTCATCCCGCCAGACCAACCCGCCTCTCCCAGTGGATCTTCACCATGCGCCGGAACCGGACCGTGTGCGCCTGCTCTCCTGTTCCGTGGAATAGCTCGGCGCTCGTGCATTTCCGGCTCTTGCGTTGCTGGCAGCGCCACGGCCCGGATATGACCAGATGTTGAAGATCAACCGCGCGCTCATATTTGCCTCTCACAAACGGCCCTGCACGTCACCGGAGTTCATTGGGTTCGTCGCCGAAAAGCATTTCCAGCTTTTGGCGTAACGCCATCATTACCGTGCGCGCGACCGCGACATCGCCCGCGGAGAGCCGGCCGCAAGCTCCCCAACCAGAGGGCTCCGCAGCCGCAAGGCCGCGTTATAGGTCGCCCTGCCGCGAGCGGTCAGGACGACGAGTTGTGCGCAACGCTGATGCGGGTTCGGATCGAACGCGACGATGTGCTCTCTGTGCAGATCGTTGACGATCCGCTGCACGTTCTGACGGTTCCCCCTTGCGGGATAGGGACCACGGTCGGTCCGCCTGCCCCGCCGCGATCCTTCTACTACGTTTGATGAGCCTCAGCAGCCCACAAGTCAACAAAATCAAGATGATGCGCGGAGGTTCGCCACCGGGACCTGGCTAACGGAAGGAAGAAATATGTGCTAAATCATTGATAAATAACGACAATGGTGGGCCCGGAGGGACTCGAACCCCCAACCAAGCGGTTATGAGCCGCCGGCTCTAACCATTGAGCTACAGGCCCCACGCGGGCTGGCTTAGTGTTTTTCGCCTCGCGACACAAGGCTTTCCGAAGGCGCTGGCGACGCCCGCCCAAATCAGCCCATATTCGCGCTCTAGTTGCCAAAACGCGACTGGTTCGCAGACCGAGGAGATTTCGATGACCAGACATCTTTTGCCCATGGCGCTCGCCGCAGCGCTCGCGTTTCCGGCATTTGCAAGCGCGGCCGATTCACCGCCCCCGCCCCGCATCGTCGTTTCCGGCGAAGGCGAAGCGACCGTTGCGCCGGACATGGCGATGCTGACGCTCAGCGTCATGCGCGAGGCCAAGACCGCGCGCGCCGCGCTCGATGCCAACAACGACGCCATGGCGGCGGTGATCGCTGCGATGAAATCGGCCGGCATCGCCGATCGCGATCTGCAGACAGCCGGTATCCAGATCAACCCGCGCTACAATTACACCAACAAGGCGGACGGCAGCCAGGAAGCCGAGCTCGTCGCCTACCAGGTGACGAACACGCTGTCGGTGCGCGTGCGCGACGTCGACAAGACCGGCGACGTCCTCGACAAGGCGGTGTCGCTCGGCGTCAACCAGGGCGGCGGCATCGCCTTCACCAATGACGATCCGAAAACCACCATCGTCGAGGCGCGCAAGAAGGCGGTTGCGGATGCGATCGCCAAGGCCAAGACGCTCGCCGAGGCCGCTGGCGTGAGCCTGGGCAAGGTGATCGAGATCACCGACCAGAATGTCGCGCCGGTCCCAATGCCAATGAACGCCAAGGCCTTCGATGCCGCCCGCGCCGCCGTGCCCGTGCAGGCCGGCGAGAACGCCTACTCTGTCCAGGTCACCGTCACGTTCGAGCTGAAGTGATCCCGGCCCGACCGGTGGTCCGGATCCAGCCACAAAAAACCCCGGAGGACCGGTCCTCCGGGGTTTTTCGAGCCGCGCGCTTCAGGCCAGCTGAAAGGGCTCAGCTACTCAAGACTGATCTTCGTAGAAGATCATGTCGACTGATCCTCGCAGAGGATCATGCTAAGCGATCCTCTCAGAGGATAGTCGTTCCTGGCGATCTCGCCCCTTAGCGATAGATGATCGGGCAGCCGCGCTCGTTGGCGAAGACCACCACCACGCGGTCGCCATACTGGCGACCGGCCACCTTCACCGTGCGCCGGTCGATGTCGACGATGCGGACGCGATGCAGGCCCATGCGCTCGGCCTTGTCAAGCGCGCGGTCCGGCGAGCAGCCGCGGCGGCGCCATTCCCGATCGCGACGATAATAGCCGTCATCGTCCTCGCCGGTGTAGACGCCGAAACGGGGATCGGGGCCGTTGCCGAAGCCGAGATAGAGGCTGTCCGCGTGCGCCGCCGGGATGGCACCGAGCGTGCCAAGCCCGACAAGGACCGAAAGGGCTGCCGTCTTGATCTGGTTGAACATTGTCTCTCTCCTTGTTGGGGGCTTTCGCCCGTTCGAATCGGTAATTCGGCGAACCGATGGGCCAAGAATGCCCTTTCCTGTCTGAACTTTCCGCGAACCGGCCGTTCATTTCCGGTTCATGTGGCAGGAAAAGGGATTTTCCCGAACCTATCGCTTCTTTCCCTCGAAACTGCAGGCCGAAACGCGCCATGGCGCGGCCGGTCCCGCGCTCTTGGTTCGGCGCAAATGCGAACCCGTCAAGGTTCGTCGTCGAGTATATAGTCAAAATAATCGTCAGGCTCGGCCAGGTCGGTTTCCTTGGCCTTCACCCGGCCGCGGATCGAAATCCCGGCCTCGTGCACGGTCTCCGCGCTGCCCGAAACCAGTCTGTGCCACCAGTAGAGATCATGGCCTTCGGCAATGAGCCGGTAGGCGCAGGTCTTGGGCAACCAGGTGATGGTGCGCACGTTCTGCGGCGTCAACCCGACGCAATCGGGCACGCGCGACAGCCGGTTGGCATAGTCCGAGCAAAGGCATTTTTCGGCGTCGAACAGCCGGCAGCCGACGCTCGTCCAGTAGATCTCGCCGGTATCCTCGTCCTCGAGCTTCGACAGGCAGCATTTGCCGCAGCCGTCGCAGAGCGATTCCCACTCGGCCGGGGTCATCGCCTCTAGCGTCTTGGTTTTCCAGAACGGTGCGGTCATGCGGCTGGATTTGGCCCTCCTGGGCCTTCCGGTCAAGCGCGCTGTCGCAGTGACCCGGTATCAACATTAGAAAAACACGAAATTGCCTTCAAAAGGCCGGCCAAGCATCCTTGGCTGCCGCCAATGCCCGACGGAACCAATTGCGGTTGATGTAAGTTTGGGCAGGGATGGGACCCCACTAGGAGAAAATCGATATGAAACGCCAACCACGGATTCTGGCGGGTACGGCAATCGGCCTGCTTATGGCATCCGCGCCGTTGGGCGCGTATCCGCTGCAGGGGAATGCCGTTTTCGGCGCCTCGCATGGAGCGCCGGTGATTCTGGCGCAGGAGAACTGCGCCGAGGGCCAGTCGGCCGAGGCCTGTGCGCAAGCCGGCGGCCAGCAGGGGGAAGCAGAGCAGCCGAAGAGAAAGAAGCGCGAGCAGCAACAGCAGACGCAATCGGCCCCGGCCGAACAGCCTGCAGAGCCGGAGCAGAAGCCGCGCCGGAAGCGGCAGGACCAGCAGCAGATGGATACCGGCCAGGCGGAGCAGGCAGCCCCCGCCGAGCAGCAGCTCAAACCGCGCAAGAAACGCGATCAACAGCAACAGATCGAGGCAGCCCCGGCCGATCAGGGCGGCCAGCCTGCGGCCGACGAGCAGCAACCGCGCAGGAAGAAGCGCCAGTTGCAGCAACAGACTGAGACCGCGCCGGCCGAGCAGCCCGCGGAACAGGCCGCACCGGCGACCGACGAGCAGCAGCCGCGCAGGAAGAAGCGCCAGCTGCAGCAAACCGAAACCGCGCCGGCTGAGCAACCGGCCGAGCAGGTTGCCCCGGACCAGCAGCAGCAACTGCGCAAGAGGAAGCTCAATCAGCAGCAGAGCGAGACGGCTCCGGCCGAGCAGGTCGCCCCCGACCAGCAGCAACTGCGCAAGAAGAAGCTCAATCAGCAGCAGGAAGCCGCGCCTGCGGAACAGCCGTCAGAACAGCCGGCAAATGACAACCAGCCCGGGAAGAAACGCAAGCTGGGCCAGCAACCTGCCGAGCAAGGCCAGACCCCTGCCGAACAAGCACCCGCAGGTCAGGCCTCTCGTAAGCTCAAGCCGTTGCCGGTTCCGGGAGCCGAGCAGGCACCGGCCGGGACCGAGCAGGCGCCAGCTCAAGAGGAACAGCCTTCGAACCAGAACAAGAGGCAAGCCAAGAAACCGCTGACGGAGCAACCCGCAACGGGGCAGCAGCAGCCCGCCCCCGGCGAGCAGCCGGCCGAAGGCGGGGCGAACGCCGGCACTGCCGCGCAGGGCCAAGCGCCTGCCAATGCGAACGAGGCCCCCATCTTCGACAGCCAGAAGGATGTGGTGCGCAAGCGCAAGGGCCGTCGGCCGGCCGGCCAGAACGAAAGCGGTCAGGCTGGTGTTGAGCAAGGCGGTACCGGCCAAACTGGCAATCAAACCGAACAGCTTCAGGGCCAGCAGGCGCAGACGCCCGCGCCGGTCGACCAGGGTCCGCCGCCCACCGACGACAAGGCCGCGCAACAGGAAATCCAGCCTGAGAAGTTCGTGCCTGTCACCGAGGAAAAGGGCAAGCGGATTGAGCTTACGCCCGAGCAGGTTGTCCGCGATCGTCGCCGGCCGCAGGGCGCGGACGTGGTGAAGCAGTTCGGCGACCGCGTGATCCTCCAGTTCAACAACCAGACATTCGTGGAAAGCAACGAGGCGCCTCGCATCACCCGCGGCGCCAGGAACGTCTACTACGAGGATCTTTCGGGCGGCCGCACCCGCGAAATCGTCGAGCGCGACAACGGCATCCAGATCGTCACCATCCGCAACCGCAATGGCGACGTCATCAGGCGATCGCGCATCACGCCGGATGGCCACGAATATGTGCTGAGCTATGTCGACGAGCGGTACTACAACGATGTCGACGAATGGCGCGATCCCGGCGACGACCTGCCGCCGATGCGGCTCGACATCTCGCGCCGCGACTACATCCTGGATTCGGAGGAAGTCGAGGATCCGGACGAGTATTACACCTTCCTCGAACAGCCGCCGGTGGAGAGGGTGCAGCGCCTCTACTCGATCGACGAGGTCAAGCGCTCGGCCCGCGTGCGCGACATCGCCCGCCGCATCGATCTCGACACGCTGAACTTCGACTTCGGCTCGGCCACGATCTCCGATGAAGAGGTGCAGAAGCTCGAAGGCGTGGCCACCGCCATGGAAAAACTCCTGAAGAAGAACCCGGCGGAGACCTTCCTGATCGAAGGCCATACCGACGCTGTCGGTACGCCCGACGCCAACCTCGCGCTGTCGGATCGGCGTGCCGAGGCGGTGGCCGAAGCGTTGACCAACGCGTTCGGCATCCCTGCCGAGAACCTCACCACGCAGGGTTATGGCGAGGAGTATCTCAAGGTGAATACGCCTGGCCCGAACCGCGAGAACCGTCGCGTCGCCATTCGCCGCATCACCTCGCTGGTGGCGCCAGTGGCGAGCAACACGGAGCAATGACTAATGCATGTCGCCCAAAAGTACATGGCGGTTTTGGGCGACATGCACGAAACAAAGACCTGAAGCGCATCGCCTGAATCCGTTTCAGCTCGACGCGCTTTAGTTTTTGATTTCAAGATCCTGA
>NZ_RZSL01001270.1:0-424 GCF_003997355.1 Mesorhizobium sp. M1E.F.Ca.ET.041.01.1.1
ATCCGTTAACCGCTCAGTTGGCCTGGCGGCGCAGGAACGCCGGAATCTCCAGCTGATCATCGTCCTGAGTCGCCCTCACCTGCGGCGTCAGACGGCCCTGGTCGTCCAGCTGGCCGCGGCGCGGCGCGTAGAGCTGGGCGTCCTGGCTGGCGAGGCGGCGCACTTCCGGTGCGGCCTGGCGCAGCTTGGGCTCGCGCGGCTGCGCCGGCTGAAGCCGTGCAGGCTCCTCTTCGCGGCGGGTCAGGCCATTGGTCAGGCGCTTCAGGAGACCCATCGGGCCGCTGTTCTCATGGTCGGCGGGACGGCTCTTGGCGTCGACCTCCGCCTTCACGACCGGCGGAAAATCCTCGACGCGCGGCATGCGCTGCGGCGCCATCGCCACCGGCTGCTGGACCTCACGCAGCATTTCGCGCGGCTGCGGAGC
>NZ_RZSL01001271.1:0-421 GCF_003997355.1 Mesorhizobium sp. M1E.F.Ca.ET.041.01.1.1
GGTGCGCACTTCGCGCAGATCGTCGGCGATCGCCAGCAGCGCGCGCGAGCCGGGAAACAACTTGCCCTGGAAATCGGTGCGCAGGCCATAGCACATGACCGGGATGTTGAGCCGGTCGGCGATGCGGGCAAGCTGCCAGACCTGCTCCTCCTCCAGGAACTGCGCCTCATCGACGAAGATGCAATGCACCGCCGTGTGCTGGTGATGCTCGGCCACGCGGGCGAACAGGTCGTCGCCGTCCCGGAACATCTCGGCTTCCGTCTCCAGCCCGATGCGCGACGAGATCAGGCCGGTATCGCCCTTGCGGTAATGGCCGGCGACGAACAGCATCGTCGTCATGCCGCGCTCGCGGTAATTGTACGATGCCTGCAACAGCATGGTCGTCTTGCCGGCGTTCATCGTCGCGTAATGGAAATAAAGC
>NZ_RZSL01001272.1:0-420 GCF_003997355.1 Mesorhizobium sp. M1E.F.Ca.ET.041.01.1.1
GACGCTGGTCGTCGTCGGCGGCTGATTTCGGTGGCGGCCTCGAGCGTCTTCAGTCCGGGCGCGAAAGGCTCCCATTCGTCGTGGCCGAAATAGGCGTGGCGCGCGCCGGTGGCGAGCACCAGCGTGTCGTAGGCGACGGCGCTGCCATCATCGAGCAATACGCGCTTGGCCTGGCGGTCGATACCGGTGACATTGCCCAGTAGCGTCGTAACGTCCTTGCGCTTGCGCAGCAGATGCCGGATCGGCCAGGCGATCTCCGAAGTGGCCAGCGAGGTGGTCGCCACCTGGTAAAGCAGCGGCTGGAACAGGTGATGATTGCGCTTGTCGATCATGGTGATGCGCACCGGCGCTGCGGCCAGCGCGCGGGTCAGTTCGAGACCGCCGAAGCCCGCGCCGACGACAACGACATGATGCTTGGCC
>NZ_RZSL01001273.1:0-419 GCF_003997355.1 Mesorhizobium sp. M1E.F.Ca.ET.041.01.1.1
CCACCCATGCCGCCGCCGGGCATGCCGCCCGGCATACCGCCGGCAGCCGAGTCCTTCTTCGGAGCCTCGGCGATCATGGCTTCAGTGGTGACGAGCAGGCCGGCGACCGAGGCCGCGTCCTGGAGAGCGGTACGCACGACCTTGACCGGGTCGACGATGCCCATGGCGATCATGTCGCCATATTCGCCGGTCTGGGCATTGAAGCCGAAGGTCGGGCCCGTGTTCTCGAGGATCTTGCCGGCAACGATCGAGGCTTCCGCACCGGCATTGGCCGCGATCTGGCGAGCCGGAGACTGCAGCGCGCGACGAACGATGGCGATGCCGGCGGTCTGGTCGGAGTTGGCGCCGCTGACAGTGATGGCCAGCGAAGCACGCAGCAGCGCGACGCCGCCGCCGGGAACAATGCCTTCTTCCACGGC
>NZ_RZSL01001274.1:0-418 GCF_003997355.1 Mesorhizobium sp. M1E.F.Ca.ET.041.01.1.1
GGCGTAGATTGGGGCGGTGAAGCTCGGATCGTCGAGCTTGAGGCCCAGATAGGCGCGGCCCTCGTTGGACTTTTTGGACCAACCGGCACCGAACTCGACTCGACCAACGAGCACGCGGTGGCTGGGTGCGTTTTCGCCGCTGGCGCGCCTATCGGGGACGATCCGGACCTTCTTGGCCTGGAGGGAAAGCGTGACGATCTCGCCATTGTATTCTTCGCCGGCTAAATTTAGCTGGAAGTTGCCGATAGTAGCCATGTTCGTGTGCTCCTGACTTGTTTGTCCGAAGCCGCCCTGTGCGGCCTCGATAGCGGTCGTGAGACGACGGTCCGGCCGACTGCATCCACTGGGCCGCAGCGGAGCGGAGGACGGCGGAAGCCGAGCTTGTTGTCCCGCGAGGAATGCGGCGAAGCCGCAGGGG
>NZ_RZSL01001275.1:0-414 GCF_003997355.1 Mesorhizobium sp. M1E.F.Ca.ET.041.01.1.1
TCCTTCAAGGTTGACGCGGATCTTCGTGATCTCATCCAAGTCTGACCGCGTTAGGCTTGGAGCTTTAATGGTCTTCGGGCCTGCCATTGAGAGGCTTTCCTCGGACACAAGGCGCGTAATCGCCTCTCGGACAGGCGTAACGCTGACCTCCAGTTGAGAAGCTATGGCGCGATGCGTGATCTTCTCGCCGGGCTTATACACGCCGCTCCTGAGGCTTTCACGCACTATGCCGTATACTCTGTCGGACAGGGTCGCTGTCCGCGAATGGTCGCGCAAATCGTTCAATGCCCCGGCCTTGATCGATTTGTAGGCGCTTCGCTGCTAACTATTTTAGCCTTTACAGTGATGGCGCGCACCATCTCTAGGAACGATATCACAACCGTCGTTCCCCCGTGGGTCGCCCCCCCTTCGGGG
>NZ_RZSL01001276.1:0-412 GCF_003997355.1 Mesorhizobium sp. M1E.F.Ca.ET.041.01.1.1
TACCCGCACCGCAAGCGCGCAGAGCAACAGAACAGGCGACGTCACCAGCAAGAGCAGGGCCGTCGCGACGAGATCGAAGGCTCGCTTCAGCCCTTTCACGGCCGTCTCCTGATCACCAGAGCAATTCCAGAAAAAGTGTGAAACGGGTTTCCCGGGAAAAGCGCGCAGCGCGCTCCCCTTGGGAATTGCCTTGAGAAGGCCGGCCGCGGGATCGATATCCAGGCAAAGCCCCGCCATTCAATCGTCAGCTGCAACGCATCTAACCTGCTTGCCCGATTGTTCTCGAGCCGGCTTCCTGCCGCGTGTCGGCCGCGGACGCCTCCGGTCGATGGAGTTCCGCCAACACGGCAAGGGCGGAAGCCTTGTCCTGGCTCTTCATTGCCGCCTGCAATGCGGCCAGCGCGGCCTGGAC
>NZ_RZSL01001277.1:0-407 GCF_003997355.1 Mesorhizobium sp. M1E.F.Ca.ET.041.01.1.1
CTGGGCCTCAAGCTCGACGATCCGAGCTTCACCGCCCCAATCTACGCCAACCTCGTCGCCGACGAAGGCGGTCAGAGCTACAGCCTCATCTGGTCTCGGCCGAACCGTCGCAACGGCGACTGACAAACACCGAATGGCGCCCCGCAAACAGCGGGGCGTCATTCAGATCGCCCAGCTACTCAGCGCCTCAGATCGATAGCTTGACGCGCCATGGGGCGGCTTCGGGCAAACCGTAAGAAATCGAACGCCAGGCATCCCGGCGCGATTCTTGCTTGTCAGGCGGCGATCTCAACGATCCGCTCGCGGATTTTTGATACTTTACTTTGTACGCTCAGCCTTGCAATCATGCCGAATGAGTCTGAACGGAGGAAAAAATCGAGCACAAAAAAACCGGCGCGGAGGCCGGC
>NZ_RZSL01001278.1:0-407 GCF_003997355.1 Mesorhizobium sp. M1E.F.Ca.ET.041.01.1.1
GCCATGCGCTTATAGGCTGCGACCAGCCTGTCGCCTTCCTCGCGATCGACGGAGATCGCCAGCCGCATGGCGGCCTCGCCCATCTGCCAGACGAGGAATGCCGTCGTCTCCAGTGCGACTGGATCGGCATCGGGACGCAGCCGCTTCAGCACCGCGACGAGGAATTCGGCATTGGCGCGGCTGTCGGCGAGCTCAAGTTCGCGCAGCGCCTTGTCGGCCTGCGTGCCCGACCAGATGTCGCGTATCACCGGCTCGGCCAGGAACAGCCGGTAGTAGATGTCGACCAGTTCCGAAAACGCTTGGCTGAGGCCTTCGGCATCGCTGACATCCTTCAGCGCCGCCGCAATGCAGGCCTGGCTTTCGGCGGTGTAGCGCTCGGCAAGCGTCCAGACGATCGCCCGCTTGTC
>NZ_RZSL01001279.1:0-406 GCF_003997355.1 Mesorhizobium sp. M1E.F.Ca.ET.041.01.1.1
GTGCGCGGCGACCTCGCCGAACTGCGCAGCCTTTTGCCCTCACGCCAGGATGTGCTGGCCAGGACCGATATCGTCGCGCCGATTTCCGGAACCGTCATGAACCTGCGTGTCAGGACTGAATCCGGCGTGATTTCCGGCGGCCAGCCGCTTCTCGATATCGTACCCAACGAGCCCAATCTGGTCATCGATTCACGTATCAAACCGGCCGATATCGACATGGTGCATCCGGACATGCCGGCACGCGTGGTGCTGTCGGCCTATCCGACCAGGCATCTGCCGCAGATCCACGGCCTGCTCAACTCTGTCTCGGCCGACCGGCTGACGGATGAGAGGACCGGCGAGCCCTATTTCCTCGCCAAGGTCAAGGTCGACGTCGCCGACCTCGGACAGCTGCATGACATCCATC
>NZ_RZSL01000127.1:0-13249 GCF_003997355.1 Mesorhizobium sp. M1E.F.Ca.ET.041.01.1.1
TGCCGTTGAAGGCGTCCATGTTGGCATTGCCGTTCCCGTTGCCGTTGGCGATGCCGAAATTGCCGTTGCCGTTGAAGTTGCCGTTGAAGGCGCCGGTGTTGGCGTTGCCGTTCCCGTTGCCGTTGCCGACCCCGACGTTGCCGTTGCCGTTGCCGTTGCCGCTACCGATCGACAATGCGGATGCCGAACCTGTCAGAGCCGACAGGACAGCCGCGGCCAGAATGATCTTCCTCATGACGTTCTCCTTGGTTTGCGTTGAACATCCCGGCCAGCACAAGATACCGGGACCACGCAAAAAGGATGCGCGCAGAAAGGGCGCAGAAACATCGGGGCTGATCGGCAGGGTCTGTCGGTTTTTCAGCCGATGCGGCTGTCAGGAAAAGTTGAAGGCATCGGGAAAAAACTGACAGGCATAAGGGCATATGCCGGGTGTATATTGCACGGAGGAACAGACTTTCATGCCTTTTCTCGCCGCTCCGTGAACGGCTTGTATCTCACGGCGGCAAAGAGAAGGAAGGGGTGATGCGGGCGGCTATCCAGCCAGGCAAGGACGATGCTACGAAGGCACGGAGCCGGAGATTGGCGCGGCATTTGATTGCCGTACAGGAAGAACAGCGCCTGCGCCTGTCACGTGAGCTGCACGACGATCTGGGCCAGATGCTGGCGAGCGTCGCGCTGGAGCTGCACGGCATCCGCGCGGACTCCGCGGAACTCGATGCCCGCCTCGAGCGCGCTGCCCAACTGGTCGACCAGCTGAGCGCCAGGGTGCACGACGCCGCCTGGAGCCTGCGACCCGCGGATCTCGATCGCCTGGGGCTTCGCGCCTCCATCGAGGACCTGGTCAGCATGCTGTGCGCTCAGCTCGGCATCCCCGGCGATGTGGATCTCGAAGCCCTGTCGAGGCCGCTGGAGCCTGAAGTCGCCCTGACGCTCTATCGCATCGCGCAGGAGGCCCTCACCAACATCGGCAAGCACGCCCGGCCAGGCCGGGTCAGCCTGACGGCCCACATTTGGGACAACAAACTGCGGCTGACCATCGAGGACAATGGCCGTGGGTTCGATAGCACTGTCGCGTCTGGCTCCCGCCATTTGGGGCTTGCGGGGATGAAAGAGCGCCTTGCCCTGATCGGAGGCGAACTGACGGTCGAAACCGCCAAGGGCAGGGGAACCGCCATCTATGCCGATGTGCTTTTGACCGACTGAATCCTCGGACAGACGGCTGGGCGCCGGCGCCTCCTCCCCTTGGCATTGTTCGACGGGAATGCCGGTCTTCGGTGCCGCGGCCGGCTAGCCGGCCCAGCGGCCGGCAGTATCGCCAAACTGGCCTAACTCTTTGTTTTTTCGCAAATCTACGGACGGAACACCGTTACGAACTTTTCCCGGAATTGCCCTAAAGCGCGTCGCGCTGAAACGAATTCAGGCGATGCGCTTCAGGTCTTTGTTTTGATGCATGTCGTTCTCCCAAAACCGCTGCGCACTTTTGGGCGACATGCATTAAGTGAAGCGTTCCACATCCGAAATCGTCGGCCGCGGCTTACAATCCGCGCCATGGGTCAGGCGGGGGATGGCTTGCCCGTTGCGGCCGCGTCGCGGCTTTGCTGAAACAGACGGGCGTCCCGCGCCAGGCGGGGCAGTTGCCTAGACCATCAAGCACAAGGGGGACCGCTCCACGCGACGGCCCTTTGACAGACTGATGGAGGTTAAAGGTGTGCTGCAGGCGCATATTCGTGGTCGACGACCATCCGATCATCCTGTCCGGCGTCGGCGCGATGATCAACAGCCAGGCCGATCTGACGATCGTCGGATTGGCGGCGAATGCCGACGAGGCCCTCGAGGGCATCGGCAAGGCCCTTCCCGACGTCGCCGTGGTCGATATCTCGCTCCCCGGCGTCAATGGGGTCACGCTGATCGAACGGCTCGTCGAACGGTTTCCCGATCTCGGCTGCATTGCGCTGACGGCGCATGAGGACCCCGGCTGCCTGCGCCAGGTGCTGGCCGCAGGCGGGCGCGGTTTCGTGGTCAAACGGTCGACCGCAACGGATCTGCTACAGGCCATCCGCTGCGTGCTGGCCGGCGACAATTACGTCGACCCGGCGCTTGCGGCGCGCATCCTGAGCCCACGCCATGGCACGCAATGCGATCCGGGGAATCTCAGCGAGCGAGAGCGGTCGGTGATCCAGCTCGTTGCGCTTGGCTACAGCAACAAGGAGATATCCTCGCGGCTGAACCTCAGCATAAAGACCATCGAAACCTACCGGACCAGGGCGACCGACAAACTGGAGCTTCACTCCCGCGCTGCCATCGTGCGCTTCGCGCACTCGAATGGCTGGCTGGCCGAACTGCAATAGGGCTGGCTTCCTCAGAGATCGTAAAAGCGGCGGATGATGTCCCAGGCTTCGTCGGCGGTGTCGACGAAATCGATGATGTCCTGATCGCCCGGCGAGATGGTGCCTTGCTCGGCAAGGAAGTCGAGGTCGATCACCCTTTGCCAGAACGCCTTGCCGAACAGGATCACCGGCACGCGCTCCATGCGCCCGGTCTGGATCAGCGTCAGGGCTTCGAAGAACTCGTCCATCGTGCCGAAACCGCCCGGAAACACCGCGACAGCCTTGGCGCGCATGACGAAATGCATCTTGCGGATGGCGAAATAGTGGAAGTTGAAGCAGAGCTCGGGCGTGACATAGGCGTTCGGCGCCTGCTCGTGCGGCAGCACGATATTGAGGCCGATCGACGGCGCGCCGACATCGTCGGCGCCGCGGTTGCCGGCCTCCATGACGCCCGGTCCGCCGCCGGTGGCGACGACAAATTCGCGGTAGTAGGACGTGGCCGAGTGCTGCGAGCAGAGCCGGGCGAACTTGCGCGCTTCCTCGTAATATTTGCTGTTCAGCTCGAGGTTCTTCTTCTGCGTCTCGTTCTTGGCCGCCCAGGCGACGCCGCCCGGCTCCGGCAGCCTCGCGCCGCCGAACAGGATGACGGTCGAGCGGATGCCGCGCTCGGCCAGAATCATCTCCGGCTTCAGCAGCTCGAGCTGCAGACGCACCGGGCGCAATTCGCGCCGCGTCATGAAGTCGGGATCGTTCCAGGCCAGGCGATAGGTCTCGGCCCGCGTCTGCGGCGTATCCGGCACGCTCTTGGCGCGCTCCAGATCCTCGTCCGAATGTGGCAGCGGCGTCCAACCCGCCTTTTCCATGGGTGTCATTGAGTCCACCGTTCCAATTCCCTTACTTGCGCCGTCCCATGACGCAGCCGCGATTGACCCTCATAAAGGCTTCACATAGGGTCCGCGCGATTTCAAAACAGGTTAAGGCTGAGCCCTTAACAGCTTTGTAATGGAGCAATTTCATGTCCATGCCCGATCTGGCGAGCCTCGAAAAGACCATCGAAAAGGCCTTCGAGGAGCGCGATACGATTTCGACCGCGACCCGCGGCGAAACCCGCGACGCCATCCAGTCGGCGCTCGACCTGCTCGACCGCGGCGCGGTCCGCGTCGCCGAACGGCAGGACGACGGCAAGTGGCACGTCAACCAATGGCTGAAGAAGGCGGTGCTGCTCTCCTTCCGGCTGAACCCGATGGAGATCATCAAGGGCGGCCCGGGTCAGGCGGTCTGGTGGGACAAGGTGCCGTCGAAGTTCGACGGCTGGAGCGCCGTCGATTTCGAGAAGGCCGGCTTCCGCGCCGTGCCATCCTCGGTCGTGCGCCGTTCGGCCTATGTGGCGCCGGGCGCGGTGCTGATGCCGTCCTTCGTCAATGTCGGCGCCTATGTCGATACGGGCACGATGGTCGACACCTGGGCCTCGGTCGGCTCCTGCGCCCAGATCGGCAAGAACGTGCATCTTTCCGGCGGCGTCGGCATCGGCGGCGTGCTGGAGCCGATGCAGGCCGGCCCGACCGTCATCGAGGACAATTGCTTCATCGGCGCGCGCTCCGAGGTGGTCGAAGGCTGCATCGTGCGTGAAGGCTCGGTGCTCGGCATGGGCGTGTTCATCGGCCAATCGACCAAGATCGTCGACCGCGCCACCGGTGAGGTCTTCTATGGCGAGGTGCCGGCCAATTCCGTGGTGGTCGCCGGTTCGCTGCCGGGCAAGCCGCTGCCCAATGGCGAGCCCGGCCCCAGCCTCTACTGCGCCGTCATCGTCAAGCGCGTCGACGCCAAGACCCGTTCCAAAACCTCGATCAACGAATTGCTGCGCGATTGATCTTTTCCGGAAACGGACGCACCTTCCGCCGGCGCGACGTTCCGCCGCGCTGGTTCAACACGGAGGGGCGTTATGGACTGGAAGTATCTGCTGACGAGTTTCGACGGCCGCATCAACCGCGCCAAGTTCTGGGCCGGCATCGGCATATTCATCGTCCTCGCTATTGTTGCCTTCATTCTCGACTCGATCCTCGGCACACGGTTCACCACCGAAAGCGGCGGTGAGGTCGGCATCATCGGCATCCTCGTTATGCTGGCCTCGATCTATTTCGCGATTGCGCTCTATGCCAAACGCTGGCACGACCGTAACAAGTCGGGCTGGTGGACATTGATCGGCCTCATACCAATCATCGGCGGCATCTGGCTGCTGATCGAACTCGGCATCCTCGAAGGCACCAGAGGCGCCAATCAATACGGACCGGACCCGCTTGCCTGAAAAAGCAGATTTCATCTGGCTCTTCTTCAAAATCTCGGGCCGCGTCAGCCGCGCGGCCTATTTTCTCGGCGGATTGCTGGTGGCCCTCGCCCAGGCTTTCCCGCTCTACCGCTTCACGCTGGTGCCGGAAGGCTCGCCCGAGAGCAATATGTGGTCGTTCGTCTTCTTCCTGACCTTCCTCGCGTCGCTGTGGTCGAACATCGTGCTGGCGGTGAAGCGGCTGCATGACCTCGACAAACCCGGCATAGCGGCGCTGGTATTGTTCGTTCCCGTCGTGTCGATCGTCGCGTTCCTGGTGCTTTGCCTGTTTCCAGGACAACCGGGGGCCAATCGCTACGGCAGCCGCACCAACGCGCCTTCCGATCGCTAGTCATGCGCTACCGCACCCTTGATCCGGAGCTGATCATCGAGACCGCCGAAAGGCTGGAGGAGCGCATCGGCGAGCGTTTCCCGGAAGCGGGCCTGCGCGGCGTTGCGGGCGAGCTGGTGTCGCTGTCGCGCGACCTGGCGAGGGCCGCCAAGGACCTGGAAGCGCCGATCTGGTGGCTGCGCACCCTGATCGTCGGCGCGTTCGTCGCCGGCGTCCTGGTGTTCCTGTTCGTCGGCACTATCCTGCCGCTCGACCGCATTTCGGGAGCCGACGACGCCGTGCAGTCGGTGCAGGGCATCGAGGCGACGATCAACACGGTCATTCTGGCGGTGCTTGGCTTCCTGGCGCTGATCCGCACCGAGGAGAGGATCAAACGCAAGAAGGTCTTTCGGCGATTGCATGGGCTGCGCTCGCTGATCCATGTCATCGACATGCACCAGTTGACCAAGGACCCGGCGGCGTTGTCGGCGAACTTCAAGCCGACCTCGCACTCGCCCAGCCGCATCAGCAATCCGGCCGACCTCGCGCGCTATCTCGACTATTGCTCGGAGATGCTGTCGATCACCGGCAAGATCGCGGCGCTGTTTGCCCAATCGGTCAACGACGACGTGGTCATCGACGGCGTCAACGACATCGAAAACCTGAGCTCGAACCTGTCGCGCAAGATCTGGCAAAAGATCACGCTGATCGAGGGCCGCCACTGACGGCGTCCGGGCCGAGGCCCGGCGGGCCGCGCTTTTCCGCTTCCGCCTGACGCACCAGCGCCGCGACGCGCTCAATCGTCGGCGCCGGCGTGCCCGTCTGTTTCGCCAGACCGAGCACCGCACCCTGCAATTCGTCGATCTCGGTCGGGCGGCCGCGCTCGAGATCGTCCCACATCGAGGAGCGCGCTTGCGGATCGATCGCCAGCATGCGCCGCGCCAGAAGTCCGAACAGCCAGTCGGGCAGCCTCAGCACTTTCGGCAGCAGCGACGGCGGCGGGCCGGCGATCCGCGCCGGCGCAATGCCGGCGGCCTTCATCGCCGCGAGCGCCTCGTCGATCTGCTTGGCCAGGATGACGCGCCAGCGGCGGTCGGCCAGCTCGCGCGCCAGCGGCAGGCAGGAGAGCGCCACAAGCGCGTTGTTGAGGTTCATCAGGAGCTTGCTCCACAGAACCGCCTTCATGTCGGAATGGGCCTCGACCCCAAGCCCTTCGACGTCGAGCAGGCCAACGAGACCGTCCACACCATCCTCGACCATAACCTTGCCGTCGCTCGCGCGATGGACCCGAAACGGCGTCTCGCCATCGGGCGACTGCACGACGTTGAACGGCACCATGCCGGCAAGCACGCGCCGTGACGGGAGTTCGGCCCGCAACTTGTCCGCATTGCCGACTCCGTTCTGCAGGCTGATCACAATGGCATCGGGGCCGGCATGGGCCGCAACAAGCGCCGCCATCTCCTCGGTCGCGCCGCTCTTCACCGAGACGAGAACGATATCGGCGTTGCGCAGCGCCATCGCGGGATCGTCGGTGACCGCGAGCGCCTCGGGGTCAATGCGGCGATCGCGGCCGTCGAGATCGCTGATCCGAAGCCCATCCTTGCGCATGGCCTCGACGATGCGGCCGCGTCCCAGGAAATTCACCCTTCGCCCGGCGAGCGCCAGGCAGCCGCCGACATAGCAGCCGATGCTGCCGGCGCCGGCAATCGCGATCGTCTTTGCTGCATTGGCCATGCGATCACCCCCTCCTGGCTCGCAACTATACGACATGACAACCATATTGTCGGCGGCATGGCCGACGATCATCTGCCGGCGTGACAGACCTACTGCTTTCGACTATCGCTTTGCCCATGAAATTGCCGACCGACCCCGCCCAGAACCTTGCCGCCCTGATCCGCTGCCCTTCCGTGACGCCCGCCGAGGGCGGCGCGCTGCGGACGCTGGAGGACATGCTGAAGCCGCTCGGCTTCTCGGTCGAGCGGCCGGTCTTCTCGGAAGACGGCACTCCGGACATCGAAAACCTCTATGCGCGCCGCTCGGGCAACGGCCCGCATCTGATGTTTGCCGGCCACACCGACGTCGTGCCGGTCGGCGACGAGGCGGCCTGGACGCATCCGCCCTTTGCCGCCGAGATCGCCAATGGCGAGATGTACGGGCGCGGCGCCGTCGACATGAAGGGCGGCATCGCCTGCTTCATCGCCGCGGTGGCGCGTCATATCGACAAGAATGGCGGGCCGAAAGGCTCTGTGTCGCTGCTGATCACCGGCGACGAGGAGGGCCCGGCCATAAACGGCACGACGAAGCTCCTCGATTGGGCGGCCGCCAAGGGCGAGAAATGGGACGCTTCGATCGTCGGCGAGCCGACCAATCCGGACACGCTCGGCGACATGATCAAGATCGGCCGGCGCGGCTCGCTCTCCGGCAGCGTCATCGTCAATGGCCGCCAGGGCCACGCCGCCTATCCGCAGCTTGCCGACAACCCGGTGCGCGGACTGATGGGCCTGGTCGACGCGCTGCTCCAGCCGGTGTTCGACAAGGGAACCAAGGATTTCCAGCCGACCAATCTGGAAGTGACGTCGATCGATGTCGGCAATCCGGCGACCAACGTCATCCCGGCCAAGGCCACCGCCACGTTCAACATCCGCTTCAACGACGCTTGGGATGCCGAAACGATCCAGGCCGAGATCCACAATCGCCTCGACCAGGCGGCCGGGCGCAAGAAATACCGGCCGGGCAAGAAGACGCCGGTTGACTATGAGCTTGTCTGGCGCGACCGGCCAAGCCATGTCTTCCTCACCCGCGACGAAAAGCTGATCGACACGCTGAGCACGTCGGTTGCGGCCGTGGTCGGCAAGACGCCGGCGCTTTCGACCTCCGGCGGCACGTCGGATGCACGCTTCATCAAGGATTACTGCCCGGTGGTCGAGTTCGGCCTGGTCGGCAAGACCATGCACATGGTCGATGAGCGCGTGGCGCTTGCCGACCTCGAGACGCTGACCCAAATCTACGAACGTTTCATCGAAGACTGGTTCGGACAGGGCCTCGCGTGACCATGCTTTCGGCAGACGAAACCTACGCTTCGCTGGCCGGCGCCTGGCGGCTGATGTTCGGCAAGGCCGACGGGCTGCGCATGCTCGATCTGTCGGCGGACGGTTTCTGGAATTCCTTCTTCGGTATCGTCGTGGCGTTGCCTGCGCTGATCGTCGGCTGGGTCGGCATCGCCAACGAGATCGGCGATCCGAACGCATTCGCCGGCCGCCTCGGCATGCTTCTGAGACTGGCGACGGTTGATATCGGCTCCTGGGTGCTGCCGCTGGTGGCGCTTGCGCTGGTCGCGCCGCGCGCCGGCATCGGCGGCCGCTTCGTCCACTACGTCGTCGCCTCCAACTGGGCCTCCGCGATCATTGCCTGGCTGATGCTGCCTTCGGCATTGCTCAGGCTCTTCCTGCCTTCGACCAACGAGGTCAGCGGACTGGTCTCGCTGCTTCTGTTCGCGCTGTCGATGGTGCTGACCTGGCGCATGACCAACGCGGCGATCGGCAAGGGGGCGGCCGTCGGCACCGCGGTGTTCGTCGGCATGTTCGTGGCCTCGCTGATCGTCCTGTTCGGGCTGCAGGCGCTGCTCGGCATCGACATTCCGAACGGCACGACGGGCTGATCCCTCGAACCAACATTTTTCGATCCGTGTCATTGCTTCAGATTTGAATTCCGCCCTCGTCCTTACCCGTCCGACGTTTGGCGCCGCCCCTCACCTGCCTGCCGGCATCCTCTCCCCGTATCGTGACGGGGAGAGGGGCGCTCTCATCGCCGGTTTCGCCAGTCTCCAGCGTTGCAAGAAAGGGGTGCCGAGGCCGCGGGCAGCCTCCTTGTCCCAGTCACTTTACGGGGAGAAGGTGCCGGTAGGGGGATGAGGGGCGGCGTCGACGCAGACAATTGGCCACCTCCCTCCAGCATAAGCAGGAATGCTCACGCTATTGACCGGCGTCATCGGCCGCGAAACCGATGTTTCACCCAGCCGTGTCCGTCTCCGGATAGTCCACCCCGACGAGAAACAGCCCATCCGGCGGCGCCACCTGGCCGCAGGCGGCGCGATCGCGCGCTTCGAGCGCCGCCTTGAGATCGGCGGCGCTCCAGGAGCCGTCGCCGACACGCCTGAGCGACCCAACCATCGAGCGCACCTGGTTGTGCAGGAAGGAGCGCGCCGAGGTCCGCACCTCGATGAGATCGCCGACGCGGCTGACGTCGAGACGCGCCAGCGCTCGGACCGGGCTCTCGGCCTGGCACTGGGTGGAGCGGAAGGTGGTGAAATCGTGCCGCCCGAGCAGCACCTTCGCCGCCTCGTGCATGGCCGCGGCGTCGAGTCGCTTCGGCACCCACCAGACCTTGCCCTTTTCCAGCGCGGAAGGCGCGCGACGGTTGAGGATGCGGTAGAGATAGTGGCGGCCTGTGGCCGAAAAACGCGCGTCGAAATCGTCTGCGACGACCCCCGCCTTGAGGATGGCGATGCGCGCGCCGGCCGCCTGCAGATGGGCGTTGACGGCATCGCGCACCTTGTCGCCCGCCCAGGCTTTGGCGAGATCGACATGCGCCACCTGGGCGGTGGCGTGCACGCCGGCATCGGTGCGGCCGGCGGCACGTATTCTTACCTCTTCGCCGCAGAACCTTGCGATCGCCTGCTCGATCGCCTGCTGCACCGAAGGCTGGTCCGCCTGATGCTGCCAGCCGGCGAACTGGCTGCCGTCATATTCGATGTCGAGCCGAAAACGCGGCATGCCAGATCTACTTTGGTCCTCGCCTAAGCAGCGAGCGCGGTGAAGGCCGAAGCGTAGACCAGCTTGCCGGTCTCGGGCGCGTCGCCCCAGGCAAGGGCCTGCAGCGCTTCGCCCTGGTACTCGCTCTCGAACTTTTCGGCGCGGGCATGGCTGTAGCCAAAGCGGCCGTAGTAGGCCGGATCGCCGAGCACCACGGCCAGCGTCTCGCCGGCTTCCTTAAGGCGGATATGCGCCTCGCGGATCAGCGCGCCGCCAATGCCGGTGCCATGGAAGGACGGCTCGACCGCCAGCGGCGCCAGCGCCAGCGCCGCGAAGCGCTTGCCGCCGTTCTGCACGAAAAGCCTGGAAAACAGGATATGGCCGACGACCTGGCCGTCCTCTTCCGCAACCAGCTCGACGACGGTGTCGCCGCCGGCGACCAGCGCGTCGACCAGGCCGGCCTCGGCCCGCTGGCCGAAGGCATGCTCTTCGACGAGGCGGATCGCCTCGCGATCCCGCGGCGTCGCCGCGCGTATCGACATCATGCTCATTTGAGTTTCGTTCCTTTTTCGATCTTGGCCCCGCGCAGAAACTCCTGCGCGGCGGCGGGCCTTCCGCCCGCCCGTTGAACTTCGACCAGCCTGACCGCGCCCGACCCGCAGGCGACCGTCAGCCGGTCATCGAGAATTCCTCCCGACTCGCCGACGCCATCGGAAAGCGTCGAGCGAAGCAGTTTCAGCCGCTCCATGCGGCCGCCAATTTCGACCTCGCACCACGCGCCCGGAAAGGGCGAGAGGCCGCGGATGTGATTGTGGACTTCGCCGGCAGGCCGCGTCCAGTCTACGCGTGTCTCCGATTTATCGATTTTTCGGGCGTAGGTCACCCCTTCCGGCGCCTGTTGGGTAAATGTCAGACAATTTATCCCCAACTGAGCGAGCGCTTGCACCATCAGCGAGGCGCCTTGAGCCATCAGGCGGTCATGCAGCTCGCCGGCGGTCATATCGGGTCCGATGGCGCATTTTTCAACCAATGCCACCGGACCGGTGTCCAAACCTTCTTCCATGCGCATCACCATCATGCCGGTCTCGGCATCGCCGGCCATGATGGCGCGCTGGATGGGAGCAGCACCGCGCCAACGCGGCAAAAGTGAGGCGTGACCGTTGAGGCAGCCAAGCCTGGTTGCCTCCAAAACCGGCTTCGGCAGGAGCAGGCCATAGGCGACGACCACGGCGACATCGGCCCGCAAGGCGGCAAAAGCCTGCTGCTCGGCCTCGCCTTTCAGCGACGTCGGCGTCCGCACCTCGAGACCGAGCCGCTCCGCCTCGCGCTGCACCGGCGAGGGCGTCAGTTCCAGCCCGCGCCGGCCGGCGGCGCGCGGCGGCTGCGTGTAGACGGCCGCGATCTCGTGGCCGGCCTCGGCGATGGCGCGTAGCGTCGGCACGGAAAAATCCGGCGTGCCCATGAAGATGACGCGAAGGGGCATTTTTCCCGCAATCCTATTTTCAGGCGTCCGCTTCAAACGGATTTACGAGCTTCAGGTCAAGCCCGGCGAAGTCCCGGACGTTGTGGGTCCCCGGCATTGCTTGCTTCAGAGATGATGTTGGTATCGAGGACGATCAATCGAAGTCCTCGAGCCGACGGCCGAAATCGCGTTTTCGTTCCGCTTCGATCTCGTCCATTATCCCGGCAAACTCATCATCGATCGCATTCTCGGCCGCGAAGGCTGAGCGAACGGCGTCCCAGGCGGAAAGATCCGACTTCGGCTTCCTGTCGTCGACTATGCCCCTGCGCAGAAGATCGATCGCCTTGCCGGACAGGCTCTGGCCAGCGCTTCGCGCCGCCTGCTCGATCTCCCGCATCAAAGGCTCGGGAATGTTTCTGATCAACATGTCGCCCATCAGAGCCTCAAATCTGATATCGTTGATATCATAGTTGAGGGAAGCTGCCCAAGCCGGCAGGGCTGCTAGCCCACCATCTTGCCCGGCGCTTTCTCCCTGGCGAGCTTCTTGAATTTCTTCACCACCATGTCGCGCTTCAGCTTCGAGATGTGGTCGATGAACAGCACGCCGTTGAGATGGTCGATCTCGTGCTGCAGGCAGGTCGCCATCAGGCCTTCGGCCTCAATCTCCTGCAGCTTGCCGTCGCGATCGAGATATTTCACGCGCACGGCGGCGGGGCGCTCGACCTCGGCGTAGTAGTCGGGGATCGACAGGCAGCCTTCCTCATAGACCGAGCGCTGGTCCGAGCTTACGAGGATTTCCGGATTGATGAAGACATGCGGCGCCGGCGGCTCGCCTTCCTTGGCAAGATCGATGACCAGCAAGCGCCGCGGCTCGCCGACCTGGATCGCGGCCAGCCCGATCCCCGGTGCGTCATACATGGTCTCGAGCATGTCGTCGGCGAGCTTGCGTAAATCGCCGTCAACGCGCTCGACCGGTTTGGAAACCTGGCGCAGGATCGGATCGGGAAGGATGATGAGCGGCTTGATCGACATGGCGTCTCACCTAAGACGTCGTAGGAAAAGCGTCAACCGGGACATGTTTCGCCTGTTCACGTTTTGATCTGTGCCGGCGGACCGAATCGGCTATGCTGCCGATATGAACGACATGACATCCATCCTTTCGGAACCGGTCGCGCGGCTCGGCGCCACCACGATCACGCTCGGTGAAGCGCTCGGTTTCGGCGCGGTTGTGCTGCTGGTATTGTTCCTGGCGCTCATCGTCGCCTTGTGGCGCGCGGGCAAGGCGCGCGCGGAGGCGGCGGCCGAAGCGGCCGACCATGCGCGCGACACCGAGGCCCGCATGGCCGACATCCTGCAGGCGCAGGCAGAGATGCAAGGCCGCATGGGCGCGATCGCCGAAGTGTTCGGCGCCAGGCAGGCGGAACTCACCCAGTCGCTCGGCCAGAGGCTCGACGCGATGACTGGCCGCCTTGGCCAGACCATGGCCGAGCAGACCAAGTCGACGCATGAGAGCCTGGCCAAGCTGCAGGAGCGGCTGGCGGTGATCGATACGGCGCAGGGCAACATCCAGTCTTTAGCCGGCCAGGTCGTGCAGTTGCAGGCGATCCTCTCCAATAAGCAGACACGCGGCGCCTTCGGCCAGTCGCGCATGGAGGCGATCATCGCCGACGGCCTGCCGCACGGCGCCTACGAGTTCCAGGCGGGCCTGTCCAACGGCAGCCGGCCCGACTGCCTGGTGCGGATGCCCAACGGCGCGCCGATGCTTGCCATCGACGCCAAGTTTCCGCTGGAAGCCTGGAACGCCATCCGCGCCGCCGAGGGCGCCGACATGCAGAAGGCGGCGGCGCAGGCATTCCGGCGCGACATCGAGGTGCACATCCGCGATATCGCCGAGAAATACCTGATCCAGGGCGAGACGCAGGACACCGCCTTCATGTTCGTGCCGTCGGAATCGGTATTCGCCGAGATCCACGAGAATTTCGAGGCAGTGGTGCAGAAGGCGCATCGCGCCCGCGTCGTCATCGTCTCGCCTTCGCTGCTGATGCTGTCCATCCA
>NZ_RZSL01001280.1:0-404 GCF_003997355.1 Mesorhizobium sp. M1E.F.Ca.ET.041.01.1.1
GCCGGTGATCGCATCCGTGACCGCATCGACGAGCCGCCGCCGCACCTCGAGCGGCATCCAACCGTCGATCACCGCGGCCTCGAAATCGATGACCGATGAGGCCGCGACGATTGCATAGGCCAGCGCTTGCGCGGCGTTTGCAATCCATTCGTCCAGTTCGGCGCCAATATCACCCCATTCCTGCGGCGAAGTCCAAAGATGCGAGCCGTCTATGCCCTTCGCGTTGAGCGCCTTTTCCAGCATCGCGATCGAGGCGACGTCGATGAGCTGCGTCGGCTTGCCGTCCGGCCCCGGCACCGGCATGGAGCCCAGCGCGCCGGCGTTTCCGGTCGGACCGCCGAACAGGCGGCCGTTGAGTACGATGCCGCCGCCGGCAAAGGCGCCGATATAGAAATAGACGAAGT
>NZ_RZSL01001281.1:0-402 GCF_003997355.1 Mesorhizobium sp. M1E.F.Ca.ET.041.01.1.1
CGTCAAGATCATCTCGCTGCCGGCCATGCAATGGGAAGCGAGCAACGCCGGCACGATCGTCGCCGACCAGATGCTGGCCAATCCGGACATCGACCTGATCTTCAGCCACGCCGCCCATCTTTCGGTTGCGGCAGTCGCTTCGCTGGAAGCCGCCGGCAAGAAGCCGGGAGACGTCATGCTGATGAGCTCGAACGGCGCGCCGGTCGGCCTCGACCTGATCCGCAAGGGCTGGCTCAACGTCGAGGTCGAGCAGCCGCTCTACGCGCAGGCCGCCGCGGTCGCCATGTTCATGGACAAGGTCGCCAACAAGCAGGAGATCAAGCCCGGCGACTATGACGTGCTTGGCCTGAAGTCGATCGTGACCAAGGAAGCCTGGGGCCCGAACATCAAGATCCCAGGCGC
>NZ_RZSL01001282.1:0-401 GCF_003997355.1 Mesorhizobium sp. M1E.F.Ca.ET.041.01.1.1
AGGCAAGGCCGATTGGCGGGCCATTGCCCGTGTCAGGCAAGCGGTCTCTATCCCGGTGGTGGCCAATGGCGACGTCGGCTCGCCGGAAGAGGCGGCGACGATCCTCGAACAGTCGGGCGCCGACGCGGTGATGATCGGCCGCGCGCACTATGGCGCGCCGTGGGTCGCAGGCAGCGTCGCCGCGGCTGCCGCCGATACATCGACGCACGACATTCCCGAAACGCCGCAAGCGCTCGCCGACTACGTCGTTGCGCATTACGAGGAAATGCTCTCGCTCTACGGCGTCGAAAGCGGGCTGCGCCAGGCGCGCAAGCATCTCGGCTGGTATCTCGACCGGCACGCGGCCAGGGCGTCGGCTGAGCAGCGGAAGCGTATCCTCACCTCTTTCGAGCCCACGGAGG
>NZ_RZSL01001283.1:0-398 GCF_003997355.1 Mesorhizobium sp. M1E.F.Ca.ET.041.01.1.1
GATAGGCGCCGGCCTTTTCCGTCTCCGGATTTTTTGGCCCCAAATTTCCGGCTTCGCTCATTCGCCGTCAAAAGCTCCAAGGACCGCAGGCGGCCGATTCCTGCGCATAGTCTCGCCCGCACGGCTCGGCGCCGTCAATGTCGCGGGAGAAAGGCGAAGAGGCGGGAGGCTGGAACAATGACCCGTTCCGGGCTCGTTAGGGCTGCTTCCTTCCGGACCTGACCCGGTTGGCGAGTGGATCGTCCACCACCAACCTCCCACGCTCCATATCGGCAATTCAGCGGCGAAATGCAAGGGCAGAGGTAAACGGCCGGCCGGGCCGCGCAGGCGCGACAGCCTTGAAATCCGCAATAGCGGCCAATGATTCGCTTGCAGCCATCTTGCCGCCGCTCTAGCTG
>NZ_RZSL01001284.1:0-396 GCF_003997355.1 Mesorhizobium sp. M1E.F.Ca.ET.041.01.1.1
TGGCCGCGAGGCGGCCGAGACGGCAAGCGAGACCGCGCGCAAGACTTTCGAGGAAGGCGCGCTCGCCGACACGCTGCCGAGCGTCGAAGTGGCCAAGGCCGATCTCGAGGCCGGTATCGGCATCCTGTCGCTGTTCGTGACGGCAGGGCTCGCCGACTCCAATGGCGAAGCGCGCCGGCATATCCAGGGCGGCGCCGTCCGCCTCAACGACCAGCCCGTAACGGACGACCGGCGCGCGGTCACGCTTCAGGATCTGGGCGCGGAGGGTGTCGTAAAACTCTCGCTCGGCAAGAAGAAGCACGTTCTGGTGCGGCCGGTCTGATCGGCCGGTCGTCCTACCGATACTCGAAGATCGATCGGAATATTCCGGGCGCGATCACCGAGAGCGGGTTGATG
>NZ_RZSL01001285.1:0-396 GCF_003997355.1 Mesorhizobium sp. M1E.F.Ca.ET.041.01.1.1
GTGCCTAACTGGCGACGAAACTGCTCTAGATCGTAGAGGGGACGACCTCCATGCAGCTTGTCGAATTCCTGGCGCCGCACTTTGCCTTTGTCTCCGACCCGACCGCCTGGGTTGCGCTTTTGACACTGGTGGTGCTCGAGATCGTGCTCGGCATCGACAATCTGATCTTCATCTCGATCCTTACCAACAAGCTGCCGGAAGCGCAGCGCGCCCGCGCCCGCCGGCTGGGCATCTCGGCGGCGCTGGTCATGCGCCTCATCCTGCTCGCCACGATCTCGATCATCGTGCAGCTGACGACGCCGGTGTTCACCGCCTTCGGCCACGGATTTTCCTGGCGCGACCTGATCCTGATCGCCGGCGGCCTGTTCCTGGTCTGGAAGGCGACCAGGGAAATCC
>NZ_RZSL01001286.1:0-394 GCF_003997355.1 Mesorhizobium sp. M1E.F.Ca.ET.041.01.1.1
CGACCTCGAACCCCGGCCCGGTGACGGCGGCCATGCTGGCCGATGCGCGGGTGCGCAAGCTGTCATTCACGGGCTCGACCGGAATCGGCCGCGTGCTTCTGGCCGAGGCGGCGAAACACGTCATCTCCTGTTCGATGGAGCTTGGTGGCAACGCGCCGTTCATCGTCTTCGACGACGCCGATGTGGAGGCAGCCCTCGACGGCGCGATGATCGCCAAGATGCGCAATGCCGGCGAGGCCTGCACGGCGGCCAACAGGCTCTACGTCCAGGCGGGCATCCATGATGCGTTCGCGGAAGGGCTGCGCAAACGCATGGCATCGCTCAACGTCGGCCCGGGCACGGACTCAGAAACCGAATGCGGACCGATGATCACAAGGAAGGCCGTGGACAAGAT
>NZ_RZSL01001287.1:0-394 GCF_003997355.1 Mesorhizobium sp. M1E.F.Ca.ET.041.01.1.1
GCGCCGAGACCCGCGCCATCGGGCTCGATGCCTCCGAGCCCGCGCCCGCCCGCCGGCTGATCGAGGCCTGCCACCAGCTCGCGCCGCAGCGCGGCGGCATGGCCAAGCCCATGCGGGTGCTGATCTGCGGCATTCCGAACGTGGGCAAGTCCACCCTCATCAACACGCTGAGCGACAAGCGCCAGGCCAAGACCGGCGACGAGGCCGGCATCACCAAGCTGGAGCGGCGCATCACGCTGGCCGACGACTTCTACCTGTGGGACACGCCCGGCATGCTCTGGCCGCGCATCACCATCGAGGAAAGCGGCTACAAGCTCGCCGCCAGCGGCGCCGTGGGCCGCAACGCCTACGACGAGGAAGAGGTGGCGCTGGAGCTGCTGGCCTAACTCAAGAG
>NZ_RZSL01001288.1:0-393 GCF_003997355.1 Mesorhizobium sp. M1E.F.Ca.ET.041.01.1.1
CATCCATGAGCTTCTCCCAGACCGAAGCTCGACGTTTCTGCCCCCGCCGCTCGATTCCTCTTTCCTCTGATCCTACTCGGTCGGCATCGACACGAATTCCATGTTCGCCTGCTCGGTTAACTGCTCGGCGTCGTTCTGTGTCAGTCCAAGCAGCAGTCTGCCCGGCAACTCCGCCGGGAGATCGGAAAATAGGTCATAGACCATCCACTGGTCGCACGGATCCAGAAAGGCGGTGAACTGCATGGCTGACATTCTTCGTCCTAGGTATTCCGCAGCGTAGTTCTTTTTCGGGGGCTGCCCTCGAAACTGCCCGGCTGGATTCTCCTCCAGCACTTTCGAAGAACAATACTGTTGCTGGAAGGCAAGAAAAAGGGGTTCTACAGTCCCTCCCCC
>NZ_RZSL01001289.1:0-386 GCF_003997355.1 Mesorhizobium sp. M1E.F.Ca.ET.041.01.1.1
GCGTCAAGACGCGCGACATCGTCGAGGCGGCCAAGGCCTGGGTGCCGCAGATCAGGGAGGAGGGCGCCGACATCGTCATTGCGCTCTCGCATTCCGGCATCGACGTCAAGCAGGGCGACATGATGGAGAATGCCTCGTTCTTCGTCGCCGGCGTCGAGGGGATCGATGCGGTCTTCACCGGCCACCAGCATCTCGTCTTCCCCGGCAAGAAGGATTTTCAGGCGCTCGATGGCGTCGACACCGGGAAAGGCACGCTGCAGGGCAAGCCGGCGGTGATGGGCGGCTTCTGGGGCTCGCATATGGGCTTGATCGACCTGCTGCTGGAGCGCGACGGCTCGAAATGGCGTGTCGTCTCGGCGACCTCCGAAGCGCGGCCGATCTATGAG
>NZ_RZSL01000128.1:0-13178 GCF_003997355.1 Mesorhizobium sp. M1E.F.Ca.ET.041.01.1.1
ATCCGTGACAACATCGCCCCGGCCACCATCAACCTCGACAATCCGGAACGCGAGACGGCGCTCGATCTCGTGCCGAACAAGCCGCGCCAGCGCCAGATCGATGTGGCGCTGTCGAACTCGTTCGGCTTCGGCGGCACCAACGCCTCGCTCGTCTTCCAACGTTACAATGGCTGAGCAGCCAGCAAATCGGCAGGTCAGCCACTTGCCGTCATTTTTGCCAAATTTGCCCCTACGCTTCGGCTAGGGGATTCGTTGCAAGATCAGACGGTAGGGCGCCATGAATACAAATCCGGGCGACGGCGGGGAATTCGGACAGCGTCAGACGCAAGGGCCGATCGTGCCCAAGACAGCCGCCGAGGCCCTGCGGCCCGAGGCCGGCACCCCGCCGCCGTCGAAACGCTCCCGCGCCTCGCGCAGCCAGGTCGTCGTGTTCCTGAATTTCTTCCTTTCGGTGGTTATCCTTCTCGTTCTCGCCTCGGGTGCTGCGCTCTACTTCGGCATGCAGGCTTTCGTTGAGCCGGGCCCGTCCGCCAGCGGCGACACCTTCATGGTCAAGCCGAATACCGGCGTGCAGGAGATCGCCGACCAACTGGAACGTCGCGGCCTGGTCAGCGATGCGCGAATCTTCAGACTTGGCGTTCGCGCCACCGGCAATGACGCTGCGCTGAAGGCCGGCGAATACGCCATCAAGCCGCGCGCCTCGATGCGCGACATCATGGAGCTGTTCAAGAGCGGCAAGTCGGTGATGTATTCGCTGACCATCCCGGAGGGGCTGACGGTCGAGCAGGCGCTGCAGCGTGTGGCCGACCAGGAGGCGCTGACCGGCGACATGCCGGTGACCATGCCGCCGGAGGGCAGCATCGCGACCGACACGCTGCGCTTCACCCGCGGCGCCACCAGGCAGCAGATGATCGACAAGCTGGTCGCCGATCAGAAGAAGCTGGTCGAGGACGTCTGGGCGCATCGCTCACCCGACCTGCCGATCGCCAACATGGAGGACTTCGTCGTCCTGGCTTCGATCGTCGAGAAAGAGACCGGCAGGGGTGATGAGCGCTCGCGCGTCGCCGCCGTTTTCCTCAACCGGCTTGCCAAGGGCATGCGGCTGCAGTCCGACCCGACCATCATCTACGGCCTGTTCGGCGGCAAGGGCAAACCGGCCGACCGGCCGATCTACCAGTCCGACATCGACAAGCAGACGCCCTATAACACCTATCTGGTCAAGGGGCTGCCGCCGACGCCGATCGCCAATCCGGGCCGCGCGGCGCTGGAGGCAGTGGCCAATCCGTCGAAGACCGACGACCTCTATTTCGTCGCCGACGGCAATGGCGGCCATGTCTTTGCCGCGACGCTGGAAGAGCACAACCAGAACGTCGCCCGCTACCGGGCGCAGCAGAAGAAGCAGGCCGACGACGCGGCCAAGGCCTCCGGCCAGACGACGGCGCCAGCCGCTCCCGACGACAATGCCGACGGTGGCAATAGTGGCGCTGACAGCGGCGAGAATGGCGACGCCGCCCAATAGGCTGCAGCCTTGCCGGTTCTGTTCGCCTCCTTTGACGCCGGGCCGTATTCATGTTTTGAGGGGATATCCGATGCCTGGCCGAAGGTCGGGTGTCATATGGGGTATGCACGTTCGGGCAATCGCGCCCGGACCTGCGACAGGGGTGACAGGTATCATGGACGTGCAGAGCATGACCGGGTTCTCGCGCGCCGTCGCTGAACGCGACGGCACGTCGATTGCCTGGGAAGTGAAATCGGTCAACGGCAAGAGCGTCGAGGTGAGGCTGAGGCTGCCGCAGGGCTTCGACCGGCTGGAACCCGCTGTTCGGCAGACCGTGCAGAAGCGCTTCGCGCGCGGCAATTTCCAGGCGACGCTGACCGTCGGCCGCGCCGCCGCGCAGCAGGCGCAGCCGGTGGTCAACGAGGCTTTCCTGAAGGATCTGGCGGGCCTTGCCAAGCGCCTGCAGGAGCAGTTCGGCACACAGCCCGCCACCGCCGACGGACTGCTTGCGCTGCGCGGCGTCCTCGACATTCCGGAAGCCGTCGAGACGGAGGAGGAGCGGGCTGCCCTCGATGCCGCGATCCTGTCGGCGCTGGGGACGGCGCTCGCCGGGCTGGAACAGGCAAGGCGAAGCGAAGGCGCCGCGCTGCGCATGCTGTTGTCCGGCCACATCGACGCCATCGAGGCGCTGACGCTGAAGGCCGAGGCCGACCCGTCGCGCGAGCCGGCGGCGATCCGTGAACGCATGGCCGAGCAGGTCCGCCTGCTGATGGATGCGTCGGCCAATCTCGACGCGGTGCGGCTGCATCAGGAAGCAGCGTTCCTCGCCACCAAGGCCGACATCCTCGAGGAGATCGACCGGTTGAAGACGCATGTCGCATCGGGTCGTGCGTTGCTGGACAGCGGCGGCGCCGTCGGCCGCAAGCTCGATTTTCTGGCGCAGGAATTCAATCGCGAATCGAATACCTTGTGCTCCAAGTCGAACGCCGCCGCGGTGACCGCGATCGGGCTGGAGCTCAAGGCGGTGGTCGACCAGTTTCGCGAACAGGTCCAGAATCTGGAGTGACGGGAATGGTTGCCAAGGAGCCGACGGCTGCGAGGGATTTGGGATCCCGCATCCGCCGCCGCGGGCTGATGCTGGTGCTGTCGTCGCCGTCGGGCGCCGGCAAGTCGACGATCGCGCGCAATCTTCTGGAAAGCGATTCGAGCCTGGAGCTGTCGGTCTCCGTCACCACGAGGCCGCGCCGCGGCTCGGAGATCGAAGGCGTCCACTACCATTTCCGCACCATGCGCGAGTTCGAGCGGCTGCGCGATTCCGACGCGCTGCTGGAATGGGCGGAAGTGCATGGCAACTATTACGCGACGCCGCGCGAGCCGGCGGAAATAGCGCTGGCCGAAGGCCGCGACATGCTGTTCGACATCGACTGGCAGGGCGCCCAGCAGCTCAAGGAGAAGATGCGCGCCGACATCGTCTCGATCTTCATCCTGCCGCCCTCGATGAAGGAATTGAAAGCGCGCCTGAAGCGCCGCGCCGAGGACCAGGAGCAGGTCATCGAGACCCGGCTGAAGAATGCCCGCGTCGAGATCGAGCACTGGAAGGAATACGATTTCGTCATCGTCAACGATGACCTCGACCGCGCCTTCGCCGAGGTCCGCGCCATCGTCACCGCCGAGCGGCTTCGGCGCGACAGACGGCCTGGCCTGTTCGACTTCATCTCGGGATTGCTGGACGAGAAGACGGAATAGGCGTCGTCCCCTAACGATTGGCTATATCCAAGATGAGGCGCGCCAGCGGCGCCTCATCACCCGCAAAGCTCTCGATCATCGCGTGAAGGACACGCTCGCGCTCGAGCATATCGGCATTGAACGGGAATCCTGTGTTCTCCATCAACATCGCCAAGAAGGTGAGCTGTGTGCGGCCATTGCCTTCTCGGAAAGGATGAATGGCATTGATTTCGGCCAGGAAGTGCGCCGCCCGAACAGCGAAGCCTTTGATGCCGAGCCCACGAAGATGATCAGCATCTGCCAACTCTTCGAAGATTCTGCGCATCTCCCGGTCGATGTACTCGGGGTAGCAGAACCAATTGCCGCCTTTGCCGATGCGAATCGTGCGAACCTCGCCGGCCCATTCATAAACGTCCTGGAACAGGTGATGATGAACGGCTTTGTAGTGGCCGTAGTCCAGGTTGCCGACAGGAACCTGTTCATCGGCTCTGGTCAGGAAGAGCGCCAACTCGAATTCGTCGAGTTCGGCCTGGTCCTCAATATTCAGCTTATTGCGAAGAACTGTCGTGCCCGGGTAGCAAAGCGGATCTTCTTCAGCGGCGTAGACCACCTATGATCCTATTTCTTGCGGGATGCCTGTTCCTTGATCAGTGTTCTGCGTTCGTCGCCGCTCAGACCGCGCGCACGGCCTTCCCTCAGAATAGCGGCCATTCGGTGTGACAACCTGAGGCCCTCAACGGCGCTGATTTTTTCACCCCTGTCACTGGTCAGGATAAACTGACCACCTTGGGTCGAGCGAGCGGTGGCAGGTTTCTTTTTCATGCAATGACATTATCATGCCCGATGATTTCCGGGCAATCGCGTGGTGCGTCACGAGCCAATTCCCTCGACCAGAATGAGGTTGCGGCTGAGCGCGGCATCGCGGACCTCTAGTGCCGCCGCGTATTCTGGAGAGCGGTACCAGCGTCGTGCACTCTCCATGTCGGGGAATTCGACGACGATCAGCGGACCCGGCATCCAGTTGCCTTCCAGCTTCTCCACTTGCCCACCGCGTACCAGATAGCGCCCGCCATGCCGCGCAATGGAGGTCGCGGCACGGGTCCGGTAGGATTCGATTGCTTCCGTGTCACGGATTGTGACATCGGAAATGACATAGGCAGGCATCTTGTGCTCCAGGCTTGTTCGCCTGCCTATCTAAGTCGCCGCTTCCGACTTTCCAGCCAAATGCCCTGACTGTTGCAACGCATTCGTCAGCCGCACGAACTCCTCCACGCTGAGCGTCTCGGCGCGGCGGGTCGGGTCGATGCCGGCGCGGGTCAGCAGCGCCTCTCCACCGAGGCTTTTCACGCTTTGCCTGAGCATCTTGCGGCGCTGGCCGAAGGCGGCCTCGGTGACGCGGCCAAGCCTCCTGCCGTCGGCGGGCAGGGGGGATTGACGCGGCACCAGATGCACTACCGAGGAGGTTACCTTGGGCGGCGGGGTAAAAGCCTGCGGGGGCACGTCGAAGGCGATTCTTGCCTCGGTGCGCCAGCCGGCAAGCACGCCGAGCCGGCCGTAGGCGTCGCTGCCCGGGCCGGCGGTGATGCGCTCGGCCACCTCGCGCTGGAACATCAGCGTCATCGATTGATAGAAGGGCGGCCACTCGGCCACCGTCAGCCAGCGGATCAGAAGCTCGGTGCCGATATTGTAGGGCAGGTTGGCGGCGATCTTCACCGGGCCGCCATCCGCCGTGCGGGCGAGCGCGGCGAAATCCGTCTTCAGCGCATCGCCGGGAATGACCTCGAGCCGGCCGGGATAATGGCTGGAGACCTCCGCCAGCGCCTCCAGGCAGCGCTCGTCGCGTTCGATGGCGATCACGCGCCGTGCGCCGTTGAAGAGCAGCGCCCTGGTCAGCCCGCCGGGGCCGGGGCCGACCTCGATCACCGTCGCCTCGCCGAGCTCGCCGGCCGCGCGCGCGATCTTGCTCGTCAGATTGAGGTCGAGCAGGAAGTTCTGGCCGAGCGCCTTCTTCGCCTGCAAGCCGTGGCGCTCGATCACTTCGCGCAGCGGCGGCAATCCGTCGATGGTCGTGCGCCCCCCGTTCAATCGAGCCTCATGCGGCCGCGGCCTGGCGGCCGCTGTCGGCGAGCCGGCGCGCTAGCCTCAGCGCCGCGATCAGGCTGTCGGCACGCGCAATGCCCTTGCCGGCGATGTCGAAGGCCGTGCCATGGTCGGGCGAGGTGCGGATGAAGGGCAGGCCGAGCGTCACGTTGACGGCCTCGTCGAAAGCCAGCGTCTTGGCCGGGATCAGCGCCTGGTCGTGATACATGCAGAGCGCGGCGTCATAGCCCGCGCGTGCCCGCGGATGGAACATGGTGTCGGCCGCCAGCGGTCCGACTGCGTCGATGCCTTCGCTTTTGAGCGCCTCGACGGCCGGAAGGACGATGGACAGATCCTCCGAGCCTATAGTGCCGCCCTCGCCGGCATGCGGATTGAGCCCGGCAATGGCGAGCCGCGGCCGCGCGATGCCGAAGCGGCTTTTGAGATCGGCGGCGGTGATGCGCCCGGTGGCCACGATCAGCACCGTCGTCAGGACCTTCGGCACCTCGGCGAGCGGGATGTGGATGGTGACCGGAACGGTGCGCAGCTCTGGTCCGGCAAGCAGCATCACCGGCGTCACCTCGGCGCCAGTGTGGCGCGACGCCAGATGCGCCAGATATTCGGTATGACCGGGAAAGCGAAAGCCGGCATCGTAGAGTGGCTTCTTGGCGATCGGACAGGTGACCACCGCGGCGGCGTGGCCGGCGAGGCAGTCGGCGACGGCGCGGTCGATCGCCTCGATGGTGCCCGCGGCATTGGCCGGGTTCGGTTTTCCGGGGCTGTCCTGATGGCGGGCATGAAGCGGCACCACGGGCAGCGCGCGGGGAAAATGATGCACCGCTTGCCCCGGCAAGGTTTCGACGATCGCCACGGCAGCACCGGTCTCACGCGCGCGGGCCTCGATCAGGGCCGGGTCGGCGAGCAGGTAGAAAGGCGGCACGCCGGCGCTGTCGCCAGCCTGCCAGGCGGCGATGGCGATCTCGGGCCCGACGCCGGAAGGATCGCCGACGCTGAGCGCCAGCGGCGCATCGGTCCTGCGCATGTTCATGTCATCCTGCGCGGTGCCGTGCCTGCTTGAGGGCAGGGCAGCGGGCTGCAGCCTTGTTCTGTCACGCGCCAAAACCCCGCCGGTCTAGAGCAATTCCAGGAAAAGTGCGAAGCGGTTTTCCGTCCGGAATTGCGGAAAAGCAAATACTTAGAGCAATTCCAGGAAAAGTGCGAAGCGGTTTTCCGTCCGGAATTGCGGAAAAGGGAATGCATGGAGCAATTCCAGGGAAAGTGGGAAGCGGTTTTCCGTCCGGAATTGCGGAAAGGAAATGCATGGAGCGGATCGGCGCAAAATGCCGAACCGCTCTAGCGTTCGACGATCTTGGCCTTCTTGCGCAGTTCGTCGACATATTTCTTGCTGAGCTCGTCGGCGTCCTTGTCGTTGCCGCCCTCTGCCTGGAACACCATCTGCGCGGCCTTGTCGTCGGAAACCTCGCGCGAGGAGCATATGCCGATGAATTCGACGCCGCGCTCGGTCTCGCGCGTCGGCGTCGCGCCGCCGACCTTGGTCGCCTTGATCTGCTCAGCCCAGTCGGACGGCAATTGCGGTGCCAGCACCCGGCCGAGATCGCGCACCGTGACGTCCAGCAGTCCCTTGGCGAATTCGCGTGTGGTGTTGCAGCCGTTGAAGCGGGCGCGCATGGCATCGGCCTCGCGCTTGCGCTTGGCGAGCGTGGCGGCGCGCTCGGAGGCCGGCACGACGAAGATGACCTGCTGCAGCATGTATTCCATGGCGGTCGGCTTGGAGCCGCCCTTGTCCAGCATGCGGCGGACCGCGTCCTGCTCGGTCACCGAACCGCCCTCACCGGAACGGTAGCGTGCGCCAAGCGCCTGGTTCCAGGCCATCTGCGCGCGGATGAATTCCTTGAAATGCTCCTTGGTGACACCCGATTGCGACATGACCGCATCGAGCTTGGCCAGCGGCATCTTGTTGTTGGAGGCAAAGCGCTGATAGGCGGCGTCGACCTGCTGGTCGGTGATGCGGATGCCGAGCCGCTTGGCCTCGGCAAGGCGCAGCGTCTGGTCGATCATTTCCTGCGCCGCATCGCCTTTCTTGCGCTGCAGTTTGAAGAATGCGGCGCGGTGCGCGATGTCGCCGGTGGTGATCGGTATGTTGTTGACGACATATTTGATCTGGCTGGCGAAAGCCGGCGGCGCCATTGCCGTGATCGAAACCGAGGTCGCAGCCACCAGCAGCGCGAATCCTGCCGAAAACAGGTATTTCCTCATCTCACCTTCCCAATTCTTATCCGCCACGACGGCGCGGCACGTCCTCCGAACGCATGCGCTATGTGGTCGACCCCATGCCCGTCCTATGCGGCGAAACAATGTCGCCGGCGCATGACCCGGGAATCAAACCCATTTTCGGAGGATCATGCGCCAAATCAAGGCCCACATATCGTCCCGCGCCGAAGCGGCGCGCAACACGGTGGCCCGCGCCGGCCTCCGCTTACTGGATCGTGTCGACGGCGGCGGTCGACGAGCCGAAATCGCCGAGCGTGCGGAACGACAGGTTGAAGCCGATATTCTGCGACACTTCCTTGGTGACCGTATCGCGCGTTTGCGAGAACGTCATCACATAGGTGAAGCAGGAATCGTTGTAGGCGAAGCCGACACCGTCCTTGACCAGGACGCTTGTCTGTAGATCGTAGGTGCCGGTACCGAAAACCCGCCAGCTCTCCGCCAGATGCGTCGAGGCGCCGAGCGTGACCTCGTGGCGGTCCGTGGTGAAGCCGTAGAGCGGTTGCGCCTGGATGAAGGCATATTTGGCGCTCAGCGAAACCGGCAGGCCGGAATAGGCGGCCTTGACCTCCGCGCGCCTGACCTCGAAGGTCTGCTCGTCGAAACGGCCGCTGAGCGAGCCGGAGAAGCCGCTCGGGCTGTTGAAGCCGACAAGGCCGACATAGTCGGATTTCGCGGTCTGCAGGCCCGAATAGGCGCCGACATTGACGAGGTCCGGCGCATCGAACGAGTTCTCGCCGCCCAATTGGTACGACTGGCCGAAGATGGCGTTGGTGCCCCAGCCATTGTCGTAAGCGCCGGAATAGCGCACGCCGACATTGGCCCGCGTGCCGCCCTCTATGCGATCATAGCCGGAGAACTTGTCGCGCTCGAACAGCGTGGTGGCGTCGAAGACGAAGCTCTGCGCGTCTTCGTTTGGAACCGCGAGCCCACCGACATACTGTTCATTCGGGCGCACGAAAACCTGCGCCGTCGGCTCCAGGATGTGGCTGGAGTTCGGCATCGAGAACAACAGCGGCCAGCGCATTTCCAGGCCGAGGGTCGCCATGTAGCGGGCGAGCGAGGAGCGCATGTCGACGTTCTCGCCGAGATTCGCCGCCATCTGGTTGACCGCGGCCAGCGAGGCGGAAGTCTCCGAGTTGTATCCGGTGTCGCCGCGCAGCGCGAGCAGCGGCGTGAGCTGCAGGCCGCCATCGGTGGTGAAGGTGCGCTTCCATTCGGCTTCCGCCGTCAGCCGGCTGGATTGGCCCTCGAGGCCGCGCACGTTGTTGGTGGAGGTCGGATCGCCGGCATCGGCCAGCACCGCGTCCAGTCGGTCGCGGCTGATGACGCGGGCATTGACGTTGAGCGACAACTGGCCGCCGGCCACCGACGTGTCGGGGATATAGGCGTAGTCGAACGACGGCAGTACCCAAGGCTGCTTCGCGGCGCGCGCCGTCGGATCGCTGGACAGCGTGTCTTCCTGCACCTCGAAGCGCATCGCCCTGACGTCGAAATAATTGCGGTCGCTCAGGCCCGTCAGGTAGACCGACGACTGGTGGACGAGGTCGCCGTAGCCGTCGATGTTGTAGGTGCGTGAAAAGTTCTTGTCGGTCTGCAGCAGCACGTCCCAGCCGAAGTTCCAGCGCTCGTTGATGGCGAACTGGCCCTTGGTGCCCATCATGCCGCGGAACTTGTTGGGATCGCCGGGCTCTCCCGAATCGACCGTATGGCGATTGCCAGTGCCTATGAAGGCGTCGGGATCCTGCTGCTGGATGCCGGCGATCTTCAAGCTGTACTCGCCGTTGTTGAAACGCTGGCGCCATTCGGCCTCGCCGAGGAAGCCCTGCTTGGTGTAGCCGGTGCCGGTGACGGTTAGGTCATAGGTCGGCGAGAGGGCAAAGTAGTAGGGCACCTTCACGCCAACGCCGAGGTCGGTGTTGTAGACGATACCCGGGATCAGGAAACCGCTCTTGCGCTTGACCGTCGGGTCGGCGATTTCGAAGGCTGGCAGATAGGCGAGCGGGAAGCCGAAGAACTCGAAATTCGCGTTCTCGAAGCGAACCGTCTTCTTCTCGCCGTTCCAGATGATCTTTCTCGCCTTGACGCGCCAGGTCGGCGCCTTGTCCGGCTTGTCCTCGCAGGGCTCGCAGGCGGTGTAGACACCGTTGTGGAACGTCGTCAGCACGCCGCCCATGCGTTCGGCGCTTTCGGAAGCGAAATAGGCATCGTTGACGGTCTGGACGCGCAATGCGTTGACGAAGCCGTCGGCGAAGTCGTCAGTGATGTCGATATGGTCGGTATTGATCTTGGTGCCGTCGCTGTTGATCAGCTCGACGGCGCCGCTGGCGACGAGCCGCTTGGTGTCGCGATTGTACTCGACGCGCTGAGCGACCAGCTTGTTGCCGCCATAGTCGATCTGCACGGCGCCGACGGCGGTCACGGTGTGGTTGTCGTTGTTATAGACGAGCGTATCCGCGGCCAGCAGCATCTGCGTGCCGGAGGGAACAGGCTTAGCCGTGATGTCCTGCGCCAGCGCCGGTACCGCCGGTACCGCGCAAGCGAACAGACATGCCAAGGCGGTCGCCCCATAGAGGCGTGCCAAACCGGCCTGCCTATGGCTGCGCAAACCAGCCTCCCTCACTAGCCGTCTTCCTTGTATAGCAGAAACGTCACCCCGAAGAACATAGCCACGACAACCGGAACCCATGCAGCCACCACTGTAGGCACGAATCCGGCGACCCCGAATGCCTTGACCAGTACCGAAACGACATAAAGCAGAAAGCCGGCCAGGACGCCACCCAGAATCATCGTCGCCGACTGCCCCATTCGCGCAAATCGCATTGAAACCGTTGCCGCAATCAGCGTCATGGCGACGAGGAGGAACGGCAGCGCCACCAGCGAATCAAACTGCATGGCGAAGGCATTTGCCTTGAGGCCGAAGGATCGGGCAACCTCGATCTTGCCAGGCAACTCGTAGAACGGGATGGTTTCCGGGCGCGCCAGGCGCTCCTGGACGAATTCCGGCTTGAGGTTGGTCGGCACGCGGTCGGAAGCCTCTGGACGGATGGTACCGTCCTTGAACACCTTGACGTCCTGCAGTTCCCAGTAGCCGTCGCGCAGGAAAGCGCGCGCCGCGTCCTTGCGCTCGACGATGTTGCCCTTCTGGTCCAGCACGAAGAACACCGCGTCCGCCATCTCCAGGCCCTGGTTGAGGATGGCGCGGGCGCCGATGATGGTGTCGCCGGAGCTGGTCTTCTGCCTCAGCCAAGGTGTCGCATCGGAGGGAACGGCGTTCGATTTTCCGGCCCGCAGTTGATTCTCCATCTGCTCGGACCAGGAGAAGCCGTGCGCAGCGATCGGATTTAGCACACCGACGGACAGCACGCCGAACATCAGCGCGCCGACGCAGCACGGGAACAGGAACTGCCAGGCGGAGACGCCGGCCGAGCGCGCGATGACCAGCTCGTAGCGGCGGTTGAGCGACACCAGCGTCGCCATCGCCGAGAACAGCCCGACGAATGGCACCGTCTGCAGCATGATCATCGGCATCCTGAGCGCCGAAATGGCGAAGGCGGTGCCGTAGGTGAAGCCCGGCAGCCCGGTCGTGCGGCCCGAAAGCTCGGTGAAATCGATCAGGAACACCAGCGCAAGCAGGCCGAGGAAGAACCAGACGGTGATCGTCACATAGCGAAAGAAGAAATAGCGGCCCAGCGTCCAGCTCATCGTCAGGCTCCCTGGCCGGCGCCGCGCCGGGCGAGGCGCAACTTGAGCGCGGTCCAGCCCTCGCTGACGCGGCCGGCAAGGTTGGTCATCCAGTCGGCCCAGGCGGACGGCAGTTCCATGCTGCGCGAGGAGACGATGAACCAGACGGAGACCGCCGACGCCACGATCGGCACAGCGTAGACCAGGTAGGCGTAGTACCAGACCTTGTCGGCCTTGCCGGCTGCGAAGAAACCGAGCCAGCGCACGAACAGCGCGATTGCGATTGCCGTGATCAGCGGATGGATGCGCGCCTCGCGATGCGAGCGCGCGTCGACGGCCACGGCAAGCGCGATCAGCGCGAACACCAGCGAATAGGACCATTCGGAGAAACGCTGATCGATCTCGGCCCGGTAGCCGCCCGGGTTGCGCTGGTACATCCTGTCGTTGGGATCCGGGTTGAGCAGGTATGGCGTCGTCCGGTCCTTGGGCAGCAGCGTGATTTCGTTCGCCGCCGACATGAAGGCCGACAGGTCGAAGGCGTAGGAGGTGAAGCGGATGACGGAGAGGTCGCCGGTCACCGATTTGCGGTTGATGACGCCGTCATTCATCATCAGCACCTTCTCGTCGCCTTTTTCGACGATGCTGCCGGTCTTGGCGTAGTAGGTGAGGTTGGCGCCTTCCTCGCGCGAATCGGCGACGAAGATGCCGCCGAGCTTGTTGTCGGGGAGCCGTTCGCCGATCTGCAGGTATAGGCCGTCGTCGATCTTGCGGAACGTGCCTTCCTGGATGATCAGCGACAGAAGATCGGCGCGCGAGGCTGCCACCAGCTGGCGGTTCTTTTGCCTTGCGTAGGGATCGACGCCGTTGTCGACGGCAAAGGAAAAGACGCTGGCCGCAAGCGCCAGCAGGAGGATCGGCCGCGCGATCGTCCAGCGCGAGGCGCCGGCGGCGTTGATCACCGCGAGCTCCGAATCGGTGTTCATGGCGCTCAGCGTCTGCGCCACCGCGACCACCAGCGCGAACGGCACCACGATCGGAATGATCGACGGGATGATCAGGGCCGCGACTTCGAAGAAGGTCAGCGCCGACTGGCCGCTGTCGGTGACGAGGTCGATCTTGGCAAGCACCTGCGTCGTCCACACGATCGCCAGCGTCCAGACCAGCGCCGCCAGGAACATCGCGGTGGTGCGACGCATGATGTAGCGTTCAACGACCTTCATGAAGGCTTTTCTCGATTTTGCCGAACGGCATCATGCCCGCCGACAAGGTAGTCATCCGGCAGGGCCTGCACAACCAGGTCCATAGGCGGCTCATCTGGTTTGTCGCTCCACGCCACGCGCCCCGGCGCGGCGGAGTGTCTGCGCCAATGGATAAAAAATGCAAAACATTGATGGTTAACAGTAGGTTGCGGCAGGAAGCTTACATCTTGCCGCGACGAATCCTTCGTTGGTTTCGGCGCCGATATAGACAGCGATTTCGGCCGAAGTCTTGCCAAATGGCTGAAAACGACCAAATGTCGCGCACGCTTGAAAGCCGGTTCGCGGCGCCTCACCCCGAAAGCAGGATCTGATGACTTCGAGACCTTCGATTGCCTTCGCCAAATTCGCCGCGCCCAAAAAAGGCAGCGTCTTCGTGCTTGCGGCCGACGGTGGCGGGCTTGGCGAGGCCGCGAAGGCCTGCGATCCGGCGGGTGCGCTTGCCCGCGCGTTTCCGGTCGCCGATTTCTCCGGCAGGTTCGCGAACTCGGCCGAGGTTCTGGCGCCGGAAGGGACGTCGGTCGACCGGCTGGTCGCGATCGGCGCCGGCAAGGTCGCGAATCTCGGCGACCATGCCTGGCTGAAGCTCGGTGGCGCCGTTGCCGCCTCGTTGCGCAAGGCTGCGGAAGTCGCCGTGATCCTCGACC
>NZ_RZSL01001290.1:0-385 GCF_003997355.1 Mesorhizobium sp. M1E.F.Ca.ET.041.01.1.1
GTGCAGATCACCGCGTCGCCGATCGACTGCAGCGTCACCTTGAGCCGCTCCTTCTCGTCGGCCAGCATGGCCGCCGAAACCTTGAGGCGTTCTTCGGCCTGCTTGCGTTGGGTGATGTCGGTCAGGCTGCCGATGGCCCGGATCAGCCGGCCTTCGCCGTCGCGCTCGATCGCCTTGCCGCGGTCGAGGATCCAGACCCAGTGGCCCTCCTTGTGGCGCATCCGGAACTCGGCTTCGAAGAAAGGCGTCTCGCCGGCAAGATGCGCCCGGTCCGCCTCGGCGACGAGCTCGCGGTCGTCCGGGTGGATCATCGCCAGCCAGCGATCGGGATCGCCGTCGAGCTCGCCATCCGCGTAGCCCAGCATCCTCACCCAGGTTTCGGAAT
>NZ_RZSL01001291.1:0-384 GCF_003997355.1 Mesorhizobium sp. M1E.F.Ca.ET.041.01.1.1
CCGCAAAGATCACCGCTTCGACCCGACCCATCCACTCGCGCCAGCGCAGTTCCGGCGGCAGGTGCTCGAGCTCGATGTCCAGCAGCGCCGGCTGCTCGTTCGGCTTGCGGCGGACCGAGGCTTGGCTCATCGCTACAGCCCAAACAGCCGGAAGGTCGGACGGCCGGAGAGCTCGCGCACGGCCTCGAGCTGCTGCAGGCGCTCGAACAGGCGTCGCGCCGCAAAACGCGACAGGTTCTTTGTGACCAGCGATCCGGGTACGGCATCTTCATTCAGGAGCAAAAAAATCACATCGCCGGCGCCCTTCGCACGCAGTTTTGGCGCTGCCGCCAGGAGTTTTTCGGCGCGGCGCGACAGTTCGCCGGCCAGCCTGCAGGCCTCGGC
>NZ_RZSL01001292.1:0-382 GCF_003997355.1 Mesorhizobium sp. M1E.F.Ca.ET.041.01.1.1
GTTGTGCAGGAATGCGTCGCCTAAGTGTAACTCCGGATGAAAACTCATCATCGCCTGAGCCATCAAGTCCGGCCCACACAAGACGTGGATCGGAAGACTATCGGCCGCGCTAAGCAGTCTTCCATCAGCCGTCACGATCGCGCAGGAAAGATCCTTCGCGCGATTGAGAACGCCCGAGCGCCCGGCCCGCAAAACTGCGTTAGACATAAGCCTCGCTACGCCGTCGACACGGCTTCGCAAAATTGCAAGTTGTGAACCATTTAGCATCTGTGGATTATTCCTATAAATCGATAACGAGACTGCCCGAATTGTTGATGTGGAAGTCCGCGTGGTCGACAACGACCGTTGTAAGCGCCGATTCCACGATTGCGGGACCTCGGTG
>NZ_RZSL01001293.1:0-379 GCF_003997355.1 Mesorhizobium sp. M1E.F.Ca.ET.041.01.1.1
CCGGCAAGCTGCGCATCGGCCACGGTATCGAGGCGGAAACCGAAATCGGCCCGCTCAGCAATGCAAGGCAGGCCGGCAAGGTGGAAGGCTACATCAAGGCCGGCAGCGACGAGGGCGCTGAACTGGTTGCCGGCGGATCGCGACTGACGGGCGAGCTCTATGACGGCGGCAACTTCATCGCGCCGACCGTCTTCGGCGCGGTGTCGGACAAGATGACGATCGCGCGGGAAGAGATTTTCGGGCCGGTCATTTCGGCGATGCCCTTCGACACGCTGGATGAGGTGGTCGCGCGGGCCAACGCAACGCCTTACGGTCTGGCGGCCGGTATAGTAACCGCCGCTCTCGGCTTCTCGCCCACGCTCGCGCGGAGCATCAAGGC
>NZ_RZSL01000129.1:0-13113 GCF_003997355.1 Mesorhizobium sp. M1E.F.Ca.ET.041.01.1.1
GTGTCGCCGAGCCGTCGCTGCGCATCCTCGCGGCCTGCGTGCTCATCACCGGCGGAGCGGCGCTTGCCGCCAAGTCCTTCTTGCTGCGCAAGCCGGCGACCGGCGGAGCTGGCGCATGATGCCGTTTGCGGGCGGCATCGACGCCAACCCGAACGCGACGCTTTTGTTCTCGATCGCCGCGGCTGCGATCTATGCCCTTGCGCTCGAACTGACGCCGCGCCTTGCCCGTTCCGCCGCGAAGACGCTGGCCGTCGCCTTGCTGGCGGCGCTCGCCGTCATGCAGGGCGGTCCGCTGCTGCTCGTCGCGGCGCTGGCGCTCAGCGCCGCCGGCGACGCGTTCCTGTCGCGCGACGGCGAAAAGGCCTTCCTTGGCGGGTTGGCGAGCTTCCTCGTCGCGCATGTCGCCTATATCGCCCTGTTCCTGGAGGTGGGTGGCGGGATCGGGCTGCTCGCCGCCGAACCGTGGCGCGGCGCGGTCGCGCTGGCGATGGCTGTGTTCGTTGTCCTGATGCTCGCCGCGCTGTGGCGTCGCGTCGGCCCATCCCTGCGTATCCCGATCGCCGTCTATGTCGCCGCGATCCTCGCCATGGGCATCTCGGCGCTCACCACCTTCTACGCTTGGGTCATCGCCGGCGCGGTGCTGTTCATGGCCTCGGACGGGCTGCTGGCGGCGGAGCGCTTCCTGCTTGCCGCGATCTCGCCGCATCGCGTCTGGATGCGCTACGCGGTCTGGGTGCTGTACTACGCGGCGCAGTTGGCAATCACCCTCGGTTTCTTGCTGAGTTAAGCGGTTTTCGGCTGCCAGCCCGGCTCGGCCAGCTCGAAGGCGGCGAAATCGAAGCCCGGCGCCACCGTGCAGCCGACCAGCGTCCATTCGCCGAGGCTGCGCGCCGACTGCCACCAGCCGGCCGGCACGACGATCTGCGGCCGCTCGCCCGCGGCAAGTGCTGCGCCCAGCACCTGTTCGATGACGGCGCCGGAGCCTTCCTCGTGCATGGCGAGCGCCAAGGGCGCGCCGGCGTAGAAGTGCCAGACCTCCGCCGCGTCCTTCACCCGGTGCCAGGCCGAAAGCTGGCCCTGCTCCAAAAGGAAATAAATCGCGGTCGAATGGCCCCGGCTGCCTCCCGAGCCATCGCGAAAAGTCTCGGCATACCAGCCGCCTTCGGGATGCGGCTGGAGACCCAGCGTTGCGATGATTTCAGCGGCGCTGGTCATGCAAGGAAGTATTTATTTGATGCATGTCGCTCTCCAAAAACCGCCATACATTTTTGGACGACACGCATCAGAAATTGTCCTTGCGTTTGCGGATCTCGGCGAACACCTCGACGTCGCTCGCCCGCTGCATGCCGAGATGCTTGCGGATCGCCGGATCGTGCCAGCGCAGGAACGGATTGGTCGACAGTTCCTCGCCGATCGTCGTCGGCAGGGTCGGTTTGTTTCCGGCGCGCAGCGCCTCGATCCTGGCGGCGCGCTCCTTCAAGGCCGAATTCGTGGGGTCGACGGTCAGCGCGAAGCGGGCGTTGGCCAAGGTGTATTCGTGACCGCAATAGATCACCGTCTCGGCCGGAAGAGCGGCAAGCTTCTTCAGCGATTCGTACATCACGGGCGGCTTGCACTCGAAGATCCGGCCACAGCCCAACGCGAACAGCGTGTCGGCGGTGAAGGCCGTTTTCGAGGCCGGCAGGTGGTAGGAGACATGGCCGGCGGTGTGGCCGGGGGTTTCGATGACATCGATCCTTTCCTCGCCAAGGCGGATGACGGAGCCTTGCTTGACGGTCTCGTCGATGCCGGGGATCTTGGCCTTTTCCGCCTCCGGTCCGACGATGGTGAGCTTGAAGCGCTCCTTCAGGGCCAGATTGGCCTCGACATGGTCGCCATGATGATGCGTGGTCAGGATCATCGTCGGCGTCCAGCCAGTGCGCTTGATCGCTGCCAGGATCGGGGCTTCTTCCGGAGCGTCGATGATCGCCGTCTGGCCGCTTTCGGGGTCGTGCACCAGCACGCCGAAATTATCGGTGCGGCACATGAACTGTTCGATTTCGACCGGCATCTCGTCGCTCTCCATTGTTGCCGCAGACATAGGGCGGGCGACCGTCGATGTCATCCGCCTTTGTTGAACTCGGCATTTATCGCGGCTACCGTCCGGCGGATGCATTCGGATATCGTCGACCTCCGCTCCTTCTATTCGACCACGCTTGGCCGCCTGGCCGAGCGCGCGATCACCATGGCGTTGTCGTCGATATGGGCGACCGTTCCGAACGAACGCCTGGTCGGCCTGGGCTACACGCTGCCCTGGCTGGAGCGGTTCGGCACCGATGCCGAGCGCGTCTTCGCCTTCATGCCGGCGACGCAAGGGGCTGTGGTCTGGCCGGCGACCGGACCGACGGCGACCGCGCTCGTCTTCGACGAAGAGCTGCCGCTGGTCGATTCCTGCATCGACCGCATGCTGCTCGTCCACTCGCTGGAACACGTCGAGAATCCGCGCGAGACGCTGAACGAGATTTGGCGCGTGCTGTCGCCCGCGGGCAGAGTCGTCATCGTCGTGCCCAATCGGCGCGGCGTCTGGGCGCGCTTCGAGCACACGCCCTTCGGCAACGGCCGGCCGTTCTCGCGCGGCCAGCTCACCGAATTGCTGCGCGAGGCGAATTTCACGCCCGCCGCATGGTCCGACGCGCTGTTCTTCCCGCCGTCGCCGCGGCGCTTCATGATGCGGTTCCACAATGTGCTGGAGCGCGCCGGCCGGCGATTCTGGCCGATCTTTTCCGGCGTCATCGTCGTCGAAGCGCAGAAGCGGCTCTACCAGGGCGTCCCTGTCGCGCAACGCGCCTCGCGTCGCGTTTTCGTCCCGGTCTTCTCGCCGCAGGGCGCGACGACGCTCGGGCGCCGGGCTGCCGATCCGGTGCCGCCGAGGCGAGTGACGCGTTCGTGATCGGGGCTACGCCTTGCATCGCATGGTCATCATCACCCTATCTCAAGGACGGGCTCGGGGCGCGGCATCGTTGCTGATGACCATTCCCGGAAGCAGGGATTTCGCATATGGACTACCAAACGGATGACAAGCAGGGCACCGGACTGGCCGCGTTCTCGGTCGAGACCAGCAGCCTCTCCGACCAGGTGGCGACGATCAGGCAGGCGCTGAAGACGTCGCCGGTGCGCAGGCAACTCCTGTGGGTCTCGATCGGCATTGTCGGCGTCGTCGTCGCGACCTCGATCGGGCAGGTCCTGCTCAACCGCTGGAACCAGCCTTTCTTCGACGCCCTGGCGCGGCGCGACCTGCCGGGTTTCCTGCACCAGCTGATGGTCTTTGCCGGAATTGCCAGCAGCCTGCTGGTGCTCAATGTCGGCCAGACCTGGCTCAACCAGACGATCCGGCTGAGGCTGCGCGAAGCGCTGACGCTGGACCTGATCGATGAATGGATGCGGCCGGCGCGCGCCTTCCGGCTCACCCATGCGGGCGCCATCAGCGTCAATCCCGACCAGCGCATGCAGCAGGACGCCGGGCATCTCTCCGACCTTTCGACCGATCTCGGGGTCGGCCTGCTGCAATCCTTTATCCTGCTTGTGTCCTTCATCGGCGTGCTGTGGGAACTTTCCTCCGGCTTCGTCTTCCATGTCGGCGGCCATTCGCTGGCGATACCCGGCTACATGGTCTGGGCGGCGATCCTCTATGCCGGCATCGCCTCCTGGCTGAGCTGGCTGGTGGGCAGGCCGCTGATCCGCTTCAACAGCGATCGCTACACGCGCGAGGCGGAGCTGCGCTCCTCCGTGGTTCGCGTCAACGAGAATGTCGACGCCATCGCGCTCGCCCATGGCGAGGCGGATGCCAGGCGGCAGCTCGAGCTCGATCTCGGCACCGTGCTCGGCGCCATGCGGCGCATCTACAGCGCCCAGATCAACCTGTCCTGGGTCACCGATGCCTATGGCTGGATCACCGTGGTGGCGCCGATCCTTGTCGCGGCGCCGGTCTATTTCGCGGGCGACATCAGCTTCGGCGGATTGATGATGGCGGTCGGCGCCTTCAACCAGGTGAATTCCTCGCTGCGCTGGTTCATCAACAACATCGGCGCCATCGCCGACTGGCGGGCAACGCTGATGCGCGTCGCCGACTTCCGCATCGCGCTTGGCGAAACCGATATCCTGCATGCCAAGGAAAGCTGTATCGAGTTGGGCGAGAACGCGAATGGCACGCTGACATTCGACAAACTCGAAGTCGCGTCGCCCGACGGCTGCACCAGGCTTGCCGAAACGGCCGTCGAGATAAAGGCCGGAGAGCGCGTCATGATCACCGGCGATCCGCGCGCCGGCAAGACGCTGTTCTTCCGCGCCATCGCCGGCCTCTGGCCTTGGGGATGCGGCCGCATCGGCATGCCGGCCGGGGAGACGCCGTTCTTCGTGCCGCGCACGCCCTATTTCCCGCTCGGCACGCTGCGCGATGTGCTCAACCATGCCGAAGGCGTCAACGTCGACGATGCCGAGATATCGGCGGTGCTCGGCGAAGTCGGCCTGGAGCGCCTGTCGTCCCAGCTCGACCGTTCGGCGCGCTGGGAGCATGAACTGGCCGACGACGAACAGCGGCTGCTCGCCTTTGCCCGGCTCGCGCTGAGGAAGCCGAAATGGGTGATCATCGACGAAGCGCTGGATACGTTCGACGGCGCCACGTTACGACGCGTGCTGGCGATGCTGCAGGCCCGGCTGCCGGATGCCGCCATCCTCAATATCGGGCGCGGTCTGCACAACATCCAGTTCTTCCCGCGGGCGCTCACTATCATCAAGGACAGCGGCGGATCGGCGCTGAAGCCGGCCCGCCTGCGCGCCGGGGCGATCGAACCTCCACCAGTTGCCGCCCATCGCAAAAAATAGCTTTATTTCGCCGCGATCGCGGGGAAGAATCCCGGTGTGGTCGGAGCTCGCCATGCCGAAGCTGCTCAGCCTGCTTGCCTGCCTTGCCTGCGCCGAGGCTGCGCCAATGCCCGCGATTGACGACGGCGCCCCGGTCGATGTCGAGCTCGTGCTGGCTGTCGATATCTCGCAATCGATGGACGAAGGCGAGTTCGCCTTGCAGCGCGCCGGCTATGTCGAGGCGCTGCGCCATCCCGACTTCATCAACGCGGTGCGTTCGGGGCAAAGCGGTCGCGTCGCGCTCGCCTATTTCGAATGGGCGGGCGTCGTACGCGACGACGGCGTGATCGCCTGGCAGATCATTGACGGCGCAGACAGCGCCAACGCCTTTGCCGACAAGATCGCGGGCCGGCCGTTCCGGAGCTTTCGCGGCACCTCAATCTCGGGTGCTCTCGGCTTCGGCGCCGGGCTTTTGGAGAAAAACGGCTTTTCGGCGCCGCGCCGGGTCATCGACATATCGGGGGACGGGCCCAACAATGCCGGGCTGCCCGTCGCTGTGACTCGCGATGCCGCTTTAGCCAAGGGCATGATCATTAACGGCCTGCCGATCCTGATCAGTCCTTCGCCGAGCGTCAGCCATCTCGATCGCTACTACGCCGATTGCGTCACCGGCGGGCCCGGCTCGTTCGTGCTGCCGATCTATGCGGCGTCCGAATTCTCGACCGCGATCCGCCGCAAGCTGATCCAGGAGGTGAGCGGCATCGGTGATGCCAGAAGGATTCGCGTCGATGCGGAGGCGCCGACCGACTGCCTGCTTGGCGAGCGCCTGCGGCGACGGTTTTCCGATCCGTATTTCCCGGAACTGGACCGCTGAGGACCTCTTTTAAGCCAGGCGCTCAGGCCGCTCGGGCGCCATATTTGGCGCGGAACTCGTCATAGCAATCGCGGCGCCAGCGCCGGCCGACGACATAGCCACGTACCAGTTCGGTCGGCGAGTAGCCGAGCGCCTTGGACGACCGGTTGGCGAGATAGCCGGAAAAGGCCTGTGGCAGCCTGCCTTTGAGGATGTCGGCGATGATCTGCCGCGCGATCATATAGGGCGGCACGTCGGGATAGCGGTCGGCGATGTAAGGGTGTTTGCCGATCAGGTTGGCATAAGCCTCGACATAACCGTCGCGGCGGCCGGAAATCGAATTTTCCGAATTGTACTTCTTCCAGTCGATATCCTCCGACAGCAAGGCGCCGCCGCGGTTGGCAAAACGCAGCAGCAGCTCGCGGTCCTGCATGCGCGTGATGTCGCTGTCAAAACCGCCGATCGCAAGCAGCGAGTCGTGCCGGGCGGTGATCGCCGAGCCGGCAATGAAGATCGTCTGCGAGACCAGGGCGCGCTGCAGCGTGCTTTTGTCGAGCAAGGCCTGGCGATTGATGCATTTGGTGCTGCGGTTGCCCTTCACCGAGATGAAGGAACTGATCAGCACTTCGAGCGAAGGGTTCCTGTCGAAGTGCGGCAGCGTCCGGTCAAGGCGATCCGGCAGGTAGACATCGTCCGAATCGAGGAAGGTGACGATCGGCGCCCGCGCGCGCTCGATGCCCGCGTTGCGCGCCGCATTGGCGCCTCGCCATTTCGCGCCGACGTAGACCAGTCTGGGATCGCGAATTTCGGCCAGGGCCTGGGCAGTCCCGTCGGTCGAGCCGTCATCGACGACAATGTGCTCGAAGCGGGTAAATGTCTGGGCAAGAACGCTTTCCACGGCACGCACGACCTGGCTGCGCCGGTTATGGGTCGGCGTGATCACGGTGATCAGCGGGGCTGTGTCGGAAGCGGTCGGCATCTAACTTTCGTCACGGGGCGGATAAACGATATCCAGATGGATCTTGTACCTACCTCTCCCTGTCCGCCCCCGGATGGATTCGCGAAATGTTACAGAAAAGAGTGATCTATGTCATCTGAAGCGTCGCTTCGGCCCAAGGTCAGAGCGAATTTCCCCAAAGTCAGGCAGTTTGAATGCAACACTTGCAGGCGATTTATTCTCAACTGTGCCCGACGAAGTCAGGCACGGTTTCGATCTCGTCGCGAACGAGGCGGGCTGCCAGGCTGAATTGGCCGAAAAATGCCAAGGTATAAAAGGCCAGCCCTACCGCCAGCGAAAACGGAATCTGCCAAGGCGGCATGCCCGTCTGCGACGCATGACTTATCACGCGTCGTGTCGTGCGCCACGACATGGTCCCCCATCGGCTGAACGACTTCGCGATCCGCTGGCTGCGGTTGGGGGCATGAAGCGCGACGAATTTCCGGTCGGCGTCCCTGCCGGTCACCAGCGCGCGCCAACAAAAGAACCGCCAGCCCCGCGGCGAGTAGTGATAGGCGCGCGCATCGACATTGACGATTCTATGACCCTCGCGCCAAAGCTGATGCATCAGCAGCGTGCAGGACACCTTGAAGCCGTTGTGTGCCGGGAACGGATGGCTGGCAATCCAGTCGCGTCGAAAGGCAACGTTGTTGGCATTGATCGCACGTTTCGAAGCAAACCTTTCGTCCCCCTGGGCCATCGGGAAGAACCAGATCAAGGCGAAGGTCCGCGAAAAGAAATCGTCGTACGAAAGGTAGGTATGGCCGTTCACGCAGATGGGTTCGGCATCGTGAAAGGGCGCCAGCAGGGCTGAGAGCCAACCCTGCTGGGGAACCGTGTCGGAATCCATGAAGACGACGATTTTTCCTTCAGCCAAACGCACGCCATGGTTCTTGAGTTCGTAGTACCGGCCGCTGGGGCAGGCCGTGAAGGTCACTTCGGCTACCTGTGTCAGCTGCGGCGCTTCTGCCTCGATGCGGCTTTGCAACGATGAGGTGTCCGCATTTTGTCCGGCATGAGAGATAACGACTTTCGGTCTGGCGAAGCCGGTTGAGGAGACCACAGCGATCTCGCGCGCCAAGGCGGTCAGCCCGACGCCCATCTCGTCCCAGTCTATGAACTGGGCATTTTCCATCTCTACGACAATTGAATAGGTTGGACGTTTGTCGACCATCGTTGCGCAATCAGTTTGCCTGAGCCATATCGCTATAAGGCTCTGGGCCCCGCCGTCAACGATGAGCCTATCGCCTCAACAAAAACACCGCTTGCTGGCCGAAGAAGTTCCAGAACCACCAGGGCATCGACAGACCGATCTTCTGGCCGTTGGCGTCGAGCGCGGTCGCCTTCTCGACGGTAGCGCCAAGCTCCTCGCACAGATTGACGAAGTCGCGGATGGTGCAGAAGTGGATGTTCGGCGTGTCGTACCAGGAATAGGGCAGGTCCTTGGTGACCGGCATCCGGCCCTTGATCAGCAGCGAGAAGCGCACCCGCCAGTGGCCGAAATTGGGGAAGGAGACGATGGCGCGGTTGCCGATCCGGAGCAGCTCGTCGAGCACCAGCTTTGGATTGCGGGTCGCCTGCAGGGTCTGCGACAGCACGACGAAATCGAAGCCCTTGTCGGGGTAGAATCCGAGATCCTTGTCGGCATCGCCCTGGATGACGCTGAGGCCGCGCGCCACGCATTCATTGACGCCGCGCTGCGACAGTTCCATGCCGCGGCCGTCGACCTGCTTGGTCTCCTGCAACAGCTCCAGAAGCACGCCGTCGCCCGAGCCGACATCGAGGACGCGCGAATTCGGCGGAATGAGATTGCTGACGACGTCGAGATCGACGCGCTGGGCGCGGTTGACGCTCATGGGCACACTTCCGATCTTTGTTTTGATGCATGTCGCTCTCCCAAAACCGCTGCGCACTTTTGGGTGAGATGCATCAGGGATCGCGAGCCGCTCACAGGCTGAGCCCCCTGGCGCGGGCTGCGGAGGCAATGAAGCCGTGGATGGCCGCGAACAGTTCCGGCTCGTCGAGCAGGAAGGCGTCGTGGCCGCGATCGGTCTCGATCTCGACGAAGGAGACGGAGGCGCCGGCAGCATTGAGCGCATGGACGACCGAGCGGCTCTCTCCCGTCGGGAACAGCCAGTCGCTTGTGAAGGACACAAGACAAAAGCGTGTCTTGGTGCCGCCGAAGGCATCGGCCAGGCGCCCGCCATGGTCGGCGGCGAGGTCGAAATAGTCCATCGCGCGGGTCAGATAGAGATAGGAGTTGGCGTCGAAACGATCGACGAAGGTCATGCCCTGATGGCGCAGATAGCTTTCGATCTGGAAATCGGCGTCGAAACCGAAGGTCAGCGCCTCGCGGTCCTGCAGGTTGCGGCCGAATTTGCGATGCAGCGCTGCTTCCGAGAGGTAAGTGATATGCGCCGCCATGCGCGCCACGGCGAGCCCCTTTTCCGGGCGCCTGCCGAAATCGAGATATTTGCCGCCGTGCCAGTCCGGATCGGCCATGACCGCCTGCCGCCCGACCTCGTGGAAGGCGATGTTCTGCGAGGAATGGCGGGCGCCGGTGGCGATCGGCAGCGCCGAGAACACGCGCTCCGAATGGCTGGCGGCCCATTCCAGCACCTGCATGCCGCCCATCGAGCCGCCAAGCACGCAAAACAGCTTCTCGATGCCGAAATGGTCGACCAGCATGAGCTGCGCGCGCACCATGTCGCGGATGGTGATGATCGGCAGGTCGAGGCCATAAGGCCTGCCTGTCGCCGGATCGGTCGAGGCGGGGCCGGTGGAGCCGAGGCAGCCGCCGATGACGTTGGAGCAGATGACGAAAAAACGGTTGGTGTCGATGATCTTGCCGGGACCGATCAGCACCTCCCACCAGCCCGGCTTGCCGGTCACCGGATTGGTGTTGGCGACATGCTGGTCGCCGGTCAGCGCGTGGCAGACGAGGATGGCGTTGGAACGGGCGTCGTTGAGCGTGCCGTAGGTCTGGTAAGCGATCTGGAAGGGCGACAGCACCGTGCCCGCATCGAGCTTCAGCGGCTTGTCGGGGCCGAGCTGCAAAACCGGGCTCGACGGATGGTCGGCCTCGTTGTTGGTCCTTGCAGCGCGCTGAGCGGCCATCCCATTCCCCATCCAGTCCGCATCGACTTCACAGATGCGGTGTCCGGCCGGCAGCGGACAACAAAAAACCGGCTTGCCTTCGCAAAGCCGGTTACAGGTTGCAAACGGCCCTTTAGCGAATTGTTTAACGTGGCTGCAAGCCGACCGGCCAAATCACCACGGAAGTTCATTGCTCTTCTACGTCTGCGGAATACGAACGTCAACGGCAGCGGTATGGCGCGCCAATCTTGCGTAATTTGCGCAGATTACATATAATAGGTTAGCGGCTATCTGCACGATCTATTTCGGTCGCTTGACCGCTCTCTGGCATCAGATGGAGGCAGACATGCCACGCAACACCGCAGTTCCAGCGAGCGATTTCGCCCGAAATTTCGCGAAGTATCAGGACGAAGCCATCGCCAAGAAGGTCATCAACGTGACCAGTCATGGCCGGATTGTCGGGGCGTATCTCTCTGCCGCCGAATTCGAGCACTACGAATTGCTGAAGCGCCGCGAGCGCGAAATCCTGATCGTGGGCGAGTTGGATGAGGACACGATCGCCTCCATCGAGACTGCCGAATATGGCGTGGAGCCGAAGTGACGCTGCCGGTTCCAAGGCCGGGTCTCGTCATTCGCTATAGTTTTCTTTGGAGCACTGAACACGACCGTGGCGATGTCGAAGGTGCTAAGGATCGCCCTTGCGCGATCGTTGTCGCCACGCCCCGTGAGGCGGATGGTCACATCCGCACGATAGTGGCACCGATTACGCATCGCCCGCCATCCGATAGTTCCGCATCGATCGAGATTCCGCCGGCGGTATGTCGGACCCTTGGCCTCGACGGCGGCCGGCATTGGCTGCGCCTTGATGAATTGAACCGTTTCCTTTGGCCCGGCTATGATGTTCGACAGCGTTCCGATGGCAGCTATGCCTATGGAATGCTACCGCCGGCTTTGTTCGACCAACTGCGCCGTGGAATCCTGCAACTCCAGCAGGCGCGCAAAGCCCGGGTTGTCAGCCGCGACGATTGACGCCGGTACTTGGCTAAAAGCGCATCGCGCTGAAACGGATACACGCGCTACGCTTTAAGCCTTTGTTTTTGATGCATGTCGTTGTCTCAGAACCGCTGCACACTTTTGGGCGACATGCGGCAGACCTCTCGACATTGCCAGTCACGGCCTGTATTCCCGCTGCGGCCCAGAATAAGGCCTTCTCGACGGATTTGTGACATGAAGCAGGATCAGCCACGTCCGACGCCCCGCGCGGGTATCATGGACATCGAGGCCTATGTGCCGGGAAAGAGCACCGCGCCCGCCGGCGTGACGAAGGTCTACAAGCTGTCGTCCAACGAGAATCCGCTCGGGCCCTCGCCGAAGGCGATCGAGGCCGCGCGCGAGGTGGCGGCGAAGCTCGACGTCTATCCCGACGGCTCCGCCCGCCGGCTGCGCGAGGCGATCGCCGAGGTGCATGGCCTCAACCCGGCAAACATCATTTGCTCGAACGGCTCCGACGAGATCCTGGGCCTCCTGGCGCAGACATATCTGGCGCCCGGAGACGAAGCCGTGTTCACCGAACATGCCTTCATGGTCTACAAGATCTACATCCAGGCGGCGGGCGCCAAGCCGGTGGCGGTCAAGGAAACCGACGAGCGCGCCGACGTCAACGCGATCCTGGCCGCCGTCACGCCGCGTACGAAAATCGTATTCCTTGCCAACCCCAACAATCCGACCGGCACCTATGTGCCGTTCCAGGAGGTGCGCCGGCTGCACGCGGCGCTGCCGAAGAACGTGCTTCTGGTGCTCGACGCGGCCTATGCCGAATATGTGCGGCGCAACGACTACGAAGCCGGCATCGAGCTGGCGGGCAGTTCCGAGAACGTCGTCATGACCCGCACCTTCTCCAAGCTCGGCCTCGGCGGCGCGCGCATCGGCTGGATGTATGGGCCGGCGCATATCGTCGACGCGATCAATCGGGTGCGCGGTCCCTTCAACGTCAACGCGACCGCGATCGAGGCGGGGATCGCGGCGATCCGTGACCGCGCCCATGTCGAGCGCAGCGTGGCACACAACGAGAAATGGCTGGCCTGGGTCAGCGAACAGGTGACCCTGCTCGGGCTGCGCGTGACGCCCAGCGTCGGCAATTTCGTGCTGATCCATTTTCCCGACGACAAGAGGCATTCGGCGGCGGCCGCGGACGACTATCTGAGCGCGCGCGGCTATATCCTGCGCCGCGTCACCGGCTACGGCTTTCCCAACGCGCTGCGCATGAGCATCGGCACCGAAGAGGCCAACCGCGGCGTCGTCGAAGCGCTGACGACTTTCCTGAAAAGCTAGAGCACCATGACATCACCGATGTTCGAAAGAATAGCGCTGGTCGGCATCGGCCTGATCGGCTCGTCGCTCGCCCGCGTCATCCGGCGCGAGGGCCTGGGGCGCCATATCGCCATCGCGACGCGCAGCAAGTCGACCCTCAAGCGAGCCGAGGAACTCGGTCTCGGCGATTCCTACACGACCGAGGCCAAGGAAGCGGCGCGCGACGCCGATCTCGTCATCGTCTCGGTGCCGGTCGGATCGTCCGGCGCGGTCGCCGCCGAGATCGCGCCGGCACTGAAGAAGGGCGCGATCCTCACCGACGTCGGCTCGACCAAGGCCTCGGTGATCGCGCAGATCGAGCCGCATGTGCCGGAGGGCGTGCATTTCATCCCCGGCCATCCGCTGGCCGGCACGGAAAAATCGGGGCCGGATGCCGGCTTCGCCGATCTTTTCGACAACCGCTGGTGCATCTTCACGCCGCTGCCGGGCACCGACCCGGAGGCGCTGGAGAAGCTGTCGGAGTTCTGGCGGCGCTGCGGCTCCAACATCGACACGATGGACCCGCAGCATCACGACATGACCTTGGCCATCGTCTCGCATCTGCCGCACATCATCGCCTACAACATCGTCGGCCCCGCCGACGACCTGGAATCGGTGACCAAGACGGAAGTCATCAAATATTCCGCTTCCGGCTTCCGCGACTTCACCCGTCTGGCGGCCTCCGACCCGACCATGTGGCGCGACGTGTGCCTGCACAACAAGGACGCGATCCTGGAGATGCTGGCGCGCTTCTCGGAGGATCTGGCCTCGCTGCAGCGGGCGATCCGCTGGGGCGACGGCGAAAAACTGTTCGACCTCTTCACCCGCACGCGCGCCATCCGCCGCTCGATCATCGAGGCCGGCCAGGACATCGACGTGCCGGATTTCGGACGCCAGGCGGTCGAGCACCCCGACATCAAAACCTGAATCTCAGCAGCCTTCACGGCTCTGTTGCGCTGGCGGCCGGTGGGCCGCCATC
>NZ_RZSL01000012.1:0-30754 GCF_003997355.1 Mesorhizobium sp. M1E.F.Ca.ET.041.01.1.1
GACCTAACCGACGAACTGGATGACCTGCTTCGGCTCGCCGTTCGCGAACGGATGGTCGCCGACGTGCCGTTGGGTGCCTTTCTGTCAGGCGGTGTCGACAGCTCCACCGTCGTGGCCTTGATGCAGGCTCAATCCAGAACTCGGGTGCGAACCTTCACCATCGCTTTCGGGGAAGGTGGCTTTGACGAAGCTCCTTACGCAGCCGAGGTCGCGAGACATCTGGGCACCGACCACACAGAGCTTCACCTTTCATCCAGCGCCGCGCGCGCCGTCATTCCGGAGTTGCCGCGGATATGGGACGAACCGTTCGCCGACGAATCTCAGATACCAACGTTGCTGGTGGCCCGGCTCGCCCGGCAGCACGTTACAGTGGCTCTGTCGGGCGACGGTGGAGATGAGTGCTTCGCCGGCTACGGCCGCCACTTCATGGCGGATCGGCTGAGACGTCACGAAAGGCTCCCGTTAGCACTGCGGCGAACGATGGCAGCGGGCCTGGGACTGCTGGCCCGTGCAGCGCGCAAGGATTTGATGCGCAGCCTGCCGCTTTCGGCAAACATTCGCCATATGCTGCGGAGCGACCGGCTCGATCGCCTCGCAGGGTTGCTCACCGCAACTCACGAAGACGAGCTATATCGACGGTTGGTGGGATCATCGACCAGGAGCCTCGCTCGCCACAGCCCGCCAGCATCGATCGACGGCACACCACAGCTTGACGGGTTGTTGTCCCGAATTCTGTATGACGACATGGCCGGCTATTTGCCCAGCGACATACTGGTGAAGCTGGACCGCGCGACCATGGCAAACAGCCTTGAAGGACGGTGTCCACTGCTCGATCACCGGGTTGTCGAATTCGCCTGGCGCCTTCCGTCCAACGTGAAGGTTCGCAATGGCGGCGGCAAGTGGATCCTTCGTCACGTGCTGCGTCGTTATGTTCCGCAGCGGCTGATCGACCGGCCGAAGCAAGGGTTCGATGTTCCCATTGCAGCCTGGCTGAGGGGTCCGCTGCGCATCTGGGCCAACGATCTTGTCGCCGATATGCGCGGTTCCGGCGACGGGATCTTCGACATTGCGAAGGTGAATGCATGCTGGCGCGATCACATCGACGGCAGGCACGACCATTCTCGCGAATTGTGGCCGGCTCTCATGTTCCAGGCCTGGCACAACGATGCGAGGCGGCTATCAGTGCCAGAAACGGGGCTCTCTCGCGTGCCCGAACTTACAGGAGTATAAGATGGAAGGGTCCAAAGTCAGCCGCATCCATCTTCCGCATGCCACTGAAATGCAGGTGCCTGGACGCGAAATCAACCAGCGTCTGAGACGGCCGCTGCGCGAACAGATGGACACGCAAACACCGGTCCATCAGCTTGTTGTTACCCTTCAGCGAAAAAGGTGGTTCCTGCTTGCCATGATCATCGCAGGAGGTGTCCTGGCCGCGCTTTCGGGCCTTGCCCGTCCACCTTTGTACGAAGCCACGACACAGGTGTTCGTCGACGCACCCAGCAGAGCAGCCCCCGCCGGCGGTCTGATCTCTGCTCAGGATATGCTGGACTCCAGCATGGACGACCATATCACCATGCTCTCGTCGCAAAGCCATTTGCGAAGCGTAGTGGCGGCGCTGCGCAAGATGGACGCTGCCGATGCTGCAAATCAGCCTGGTGATGGAACCGGAAGCCCTCCTCTCGATACTGATCGCGTCGAGCCGAAATCGCGCTCGGTCCTGAACAATCTGCTGGCCAAACTTTGGCCGCGAAGCACGCCGGCGGAGCCAGATGCGGCTGAACTCAAGGTGCTGCGCGAGGGCTTAAGGATTGGACAGGAACTGAGATCCAGAGTTATCAGCGTCGGCTTTACCGATCCTGATCCGGCGAGAGCCGCTCTGGTGGCCAATACGTTCGTCCAAGTCTATATCGGCGATCTTACAGCCAAAAGTCAGGCTTCGGACAGGCAGGAACTCGACTCGATAGTCGCCGGACTGCCGACTATACAAGACAGTCTCGCGGAAGCGACTGATCGTCTGGAGAGGTATCGACTGAGTCACGGCGCAGTCGATCAGGGTGCGGCGGACAACGCTGCCAAGGAGACGGCCGAACTCACCCAGCAGATATCGATGTCCAAAGCGGATCTCGCTGCGATGGAATCCCGTCTTCAACATATTGAGGACCTTCGCAAGCAGGGCGCACCAGTCGCCTCGCTGGTCGAAGCCATCGGCACGCCTGAGTTGGCCGACCTGGCGGCTCGCCAGGCCGGCGCGCCGGCAGACAAGGTTCTGAGCAAAGCGATTGACAGCGAGGTCGAGCACGGCCTCGCGCGTATCGCCGCGGAGGTGAACATCTATCGGGCTCAGGTACGGGCTCTGGAAGATCGTAAGAATGTCCTCGACGCGGTCGTGGCAGATACAGCCGGGCGGCTCTCGGGACTGCGCGCGCTCGAGCCGCAGGTGAGCATCCTGACGCAGCGATACAATGACCTGTTGGCCCGGCAACAGGACCTAAAGCGGCGGATAGCAAGTCCTTCCCCCGGCGTCGGAATTCTTTCCGCGGCGTGGCCGCCCACGAATGCAACAACCCTTCCGCCAATTTTCCTCGTTCCGCCGGGTATGATTCTGTTCGGCCTGATCGGAGGGATCCTGGTACTTGTCCGCCAACGCTTTGACCGCACTTTGCGCGGCGAGGTCGAAGCTGAAACAGCGCTCAGGGTTCCGTGCCTGGGATTGATACCCCAGGCTCCAACGACACACGCGAAGCGGCTGCAGCAGCTGGTTTTGGGTCAGCAGGAGTCTCGATACAGCCGTGCCGTGACATCCCTGCTCGTCGCGGCGGCACCAAATCAACTGAGAGTTCGTTCGCCGCACATCATGCTGATCACCTCCAGCGTGCCCGAAGATGGAGCGACCGAACTTGCATGGAGCCTGGCATTGGCGGCCACGCGGCTGGGCGGTCGAGTCCTTCTGGTCGATCTTGAACCCAAGGGCGCGCAGCTTACACTCGAGTTTCTGCATCAATTCAGTGGACCAAAGGCTCGCCATTCTTTCGCGGACTATGTGGGCAATCGCTGCGCCCTGGAGGATGCGGTTACCGGCATGCCTGAGGTCGGAATCGACCTAATGACCCTCGGTCCCTCGGAAGATCTGCTGACTCTGCTGTCCCGCGGGAACGGGTCCGAAGTGATGGAGGATCTGCACTCGGCTTATAGCGTCGTCATCATAATTGGACCATCGGGGCTCGGGAGGCCGGAAGCCAGGTTCCTCACTGGATGGGCGGATGTGGTGCTTTTCGCAGTCCGGTGGGCGAAGACGCAACGTCATGTCGCCCGTGGCGTGCTGGAACTGCTTCAGGGAGACGATTCTAGTTCGGTACCTGTCGGGAGCGTCCTTACGCGGGTGAACCTCAAGAAGCATGCCGGATATCGGCTCGGCGACAGCGCCGATCTCTTGCGCGAGAAGGTATGACGAGAGCTGCAGGCTCGTCCTCAAGCAACGATAATTGCAGGAAACGGGCGCGAGTATCGCCCTGGGGCCACTGCCTATACGCCGAGCGGCCGTCCTCGAACGGGGTGGTGGTCCTTGCAGCTTGGCTGCCCGATCAACTCATTCGCAGCAAGCGGTTCGTTGCTATTTGACTTAATGGAGCCGTAGCGCCGACGACGAGACTTTGTCGATCCTCGCCCAGAGTGCGTTCCCGCCCAGCGTCGATGCGTTCTTGACCGCATATGCCCACGCCGGCAAGCGTGACGGCGAAATCGCAAGCGCAGTCAGACCCTGCGCAATCCGTTGAGCTTTGCTTCGTGGCAGGGCGCGGACGAATTCACTCAGGGTGCCTGGTTTCTCGCCCTTGCGCAAATAGCTGTTCACGATGTCTTGCTTGAGGAATCCAAGCAGGTTGAACGGTTCTCGCTCACATTTGGTCAATTGCAGATCGTGCCGCCGGCACATGGCATCGAACGCTTCTTTCGTCCAGCGACCGATGTGGTTTGGTGGCATGTCTATGAGGGAGCCGTGGGATTCCATATAGTAGGTTCTGTTTTCGTTTGGCACTGCAATGAATACAGAGCCCTGCTGCCTTAAGAGGAATTTCAATCGATCGAAGACGTCATCCACATGATCCATGTGCTCAAAGACTTGAAACAAACAAATAAAGTCAAATGCCTCTCTCATAGAATCGAAGCTACTCTCTCGAACGTCGTTCGAAAAAGTCTTGAAGCCTTTTGCGGACAGTACGGACTGCGATTCTTCGTTATAGTCGACCGCAGAAATATCTGAGATGTCGAAGAATTTATTCTTCACGCGGTCGAGAAAGTAGCCGAAACCGGCTCCTACGTCGACAACGGTCTTTCCTTTGGTCTTCAAGCCCGTAAGCTCGACGATTGTTCGCGCATATTCCCATCTCATGGTTGGATAGGAGGGGTGCGCCCAGGCCAAGTTATAAAATTCGATGCCGCCCGCGACGAAGGGATCTGCGAAACCGAATCCGCAATCTGAGCATTTGCGGATATCGCAGGCGTCGCGGCCCCAGAGATCCGAGAGGTGGCTCGTCAGCTTTCGAGAGCGCTCGGGGTCTTGCCGCGGATTAATGAAGTGTCGGGAGGCCTCGTCGGCTGTCACTTCGAACAATTTCGCAGTTGATTTGCTGCCACACGCCGGACAGATGGTCATCACGCTTGTCCCTAAAGCCCTGACCGCACGAAGCCGCGATTCCGAATTGGCAAAATGCACTTGACGTGACCTTACGATGGGGACCGAACGTCACCATCATTTATCTGAATGACATCGTTCGGCGGAGTGGCGCCGCAATGAATCCTCATGCTGCGCAGGGTAGAGGCCTCGAGGTTGAGAGACGCCTTCTGCCAGCCCGGAAGTTCGCAATTGTTGAACCCTCGCGCCGGTTTCCGTGGGCGCATCGGCGGATGCCGATACTCGGAATGAAAGCCCCTTTGCGATGACTTGCATCGAGCAGCGGAACTCATGATCCAGCCGCTCTGCCGAATCCGGTCATTCAGGTGAATGATGGCGAGGCCCTGCGCCCATCGTAAGCTCTCCTTGCCGTGATGACTTTGCCTCTTCGGAAGCGCCAATTCATGTCAGATAGGGGCCAGCGACATTCTGTTCCCAGGGCCGAGAAAGCAATCATCGATATTGCGTGGAGCCCGATCGACACCATCGTTTGCGCGGCTGGAGGGGTATCGGCCATGGCGATCGCCGGCCAGCTCATTCTGGTCGCAATGCTCTACGGTCCTTCGGTGACTTTGTCAGCAATCCTTGCGGCCTCGACGATGCGGCTTCTCGCACGCGCGGACTGTCTCGAATGCAAGGCTGCGCTTCAAGCGGCACGCCAAGTTCCGATTTGGCAACAGCGCGGACCTTTTGCTTACACGAAAACCGTGAAGCGCGGCTATTATGATCGGGTGTTGAATTCGTGATCATCGAGCTTTTCGGACCGCCCGGTTCGGGCAAGACGACCTTTGCTCACGCCCTTGCCAAGCGCCTGTGCGAGGACGGATACCACGCTGAGGTTGCGCGGAGCTACCAGCCTGCCGAACGGGCGGGAACCCTCGACTTCGGAGTCTTCCTGTTCGTCGCGAGGATCGTCTCGGCGACGTTGTCCACGATGAAATTGGTTCTCTTTCCGCCAAACGGCATTGAGGACCTGTCGAAACCTCTGCTGATGGTCAGGGCAATTCCACCCAAAAGCGCACTTTGGCGCGCCCGCATCTGGCAGCAGCTGCTGAAAATGTCTTCTGTTTGGGATCAGGCCAAGTTCACCGAAGACATCGTGATCTTCGATGAGGGGTATGTTCAGGCAATCGGGTCGCTGGCATCGCTGAATGGAGCCGCGGGAAAAGCCGCCCTTGCAGCGGCGCTGAACAACGTTCCCGTAGCTGATATCACCATTAGAGTCGTGGTGCCGCGGCCGATCGTTGCGACACGTTTGCGCCGGCGCATGGAACGCGAACCTCCCGCGGAACGCCTCTTTGAGGCCGATTTCGATGTAAATATGGGTTCCTTTGGTATCTTCAAAAAAATCAGCGAGCTGCTTTCCGTGTCCGGCCGCGAATTTATTTCGGTAGGCATTTCAAACGAGCCCACAACAATGAAAAGCATTCAGGACGTCGAGCGCAAGATCGTCGCCAAAATGATAGAATCCGGCGGCGGATCCCCAAACGTAACTTCAGCATTCGCAGTGGATAGCACCAACTGAGGCAGCGGTCCTGACTCCGGAAAGTCCGCGCGTCCCAGTGCGGTCGCGATCACTAAAGCGCGTTGCGCTGAAATGGATCCAGGCGACGCGCTTTAGGTCTTTGTTTTTATGCATGTCGTTTTCGCAAAACCGCTGCACACTTTTGCGCGACATGCATTAGCTCGAGAGTTGCCAAGGCTGATCGTTCCAACCGATGAGCGGGATAGGGGCAGGCGTGTCAAGAATTGTGCTGCTGGTTCGCAATCCAACGGTCTCATTCGGGCAGCCGGAGTGCTCGGCCGGGCAGCGTCATTCAGGTGAATGATGGCGAGGCGCGGTGTGCACCGTAAGCTCTTTGTCCCAATCCTCAGCCGCTTCTGGAATCGCGAGCCATGTCCCAAAGCGACTTTCTGAGATCCAGGGGGGGGGCAATAGGAGCCGATCTTCCTCCAAACGCGATCGGCAAAATCGTCCGAGCGGCGGGTGGCGTATCGGCGATGGCGATTGTCGGGCAACTCATCCTCGTCGCCACGATTCCGATACTGGCCAGGCTCTATTCTCCCGCGGATTTCGGCCTCTTCACGATCTATCTTTCGGCCGTAAACATACTTGGCGCCGTCGCAGCACTGCGCTTCGAGCCTTCGCTGTACGGCGTCAAGGACGCCGAACAGACCTATGTCACGGTCAAGCTAATTCTCCTGGCTGTGTTGGTGACCGGGGCGCTGACCTTCGCGGCCGGGCAGGTGCTTTCGAGCGTTACACCTGTCCAACTCAGACATCTGGTCTGGCTCGTTCCAATTGGGATGAGCGGCGCAGCACTCGTTGAAACGATGAATTGCTGGGCCTTGCGCGCGGGCTTGTTGCGTGATTTCGCCGTCGGCCGTCTCATCTTGCCCGCGACCATGGCCTTGCTGCAGTTGGTTTTCGGCTTTGCCCGTCTGGGGGGGGAGGCGATGGTGCATGCGCACATCCTCAGCCAGTTCATCTTTCTCGCTTTCCTGGGCCTCCGCATTCTGAGTTGGAATGACCTGCACGGCATCGCCCGAGCGCCATGGCGGAGCGTCCTCGACAAGGCCAGGAGGGAATACAAGTTCCCGTTGTTCGACATCCCCGCGACCCTTGGCAGTTATGCCATCAACAATCTTCCGGCGATTCTCGTCGGTTCATTGTTCGGCGCGGCTTTCGCCGGTTACCTCGGTGTCGCGGCACGGCTCGTAACTGGGCCTATCGTGCTGATCGCCACGCCGCTCAGCAACGTCTTCGTCGCCGAGGCGAACAAGAACGGCAATCGCGGCCATCTGCTTGGCATCGCGCGGGGCCTCCTGATACTTGCCGCTGGTCTCGCCGCATTGCCGATCCTGGCGCTCGGGCTGGCAGCCCCTTACCTTGTCGTTCCCCTCCTGGGCGAGGCCTGGATCCCGACCGCCCAGATCATGACCGCGCTGGCGTTCATGGGCGCCGTGCAGGCACTATCGACGCCACTCGGCGAGGTTCCCGCTCTGCTGCGCCGACAAGAAGTGCGGCTCGTCGTCGACGCCGCGCGGATGGTGCTCGTGTTTGGTCCGTTGCTCGCCGGCGCGAAGGCGGGTTGGGCGCCCATCGACGTCATCTATCTCATGGCGGCTGGCGGAACAGTCGGCTTTGCCCTCAGAGCCGCAGCCTCGGTCTACCTATTGAGGCGCAACGCAGAGCGGCCGACGTTGCCGAGCTCATATCATCGCGAGGAAAGAGCCCATGAAGCTCCTATTGAATAGCGGCGCGCGCTCTGAAGGGGCTATGCCACCAGCGGATTCCCCGGAGCGCAAAGAAGGTGAGGCAGGTTCGTCGCGGCTCGGTCCGCGTGACATGAACGATGCCGCTCATTTTGCAGATGCTGCGGCACTGCGCCCGTTCATTTCAGTTGCCGTTCCAACCTTTCGCCGGCCCGACACCATTCGGCGCACCATTGACAGCATTGTGGGGCAAGACTTCTCGAACTGGGAACTTGTTGTCAGCGACGACGAGGGACGAGGGGGGGCGAGTTGGCCCATCCTGCAAGAATATGCACGAACCGACCCTCGCATTCGAATCGTGGAAAATCACCGAGGCCGAGGGCAGGTGGAGAACACCAACAACGCCATGCTCGCCTGCAGGGGGAAGTGGATCAAGTTGCTGCATGACGACGACTGGTTGGCGCCGGGAGCCCTGAAGAGGTTTGCCGAGATTTCGATAAAACATCCGTCGGCGGCGTTCATGACCTGCGCAGCGCATGTCGTCGAGGAGAGCCGGGTGGTCATGCGCTCGGATCCACCGGAGCAAAACCGGGTTTCGCTCTATTCAAGCCAGCAGTGCCTGACGGACCTTTATCTGGTTCGCATGACCAGGAGCCTTGGCATCATACCCTCGACGCTCTTGATCAACGCTACGATCATTCACGCCGGGTGCCTGATGCGCGCCCATAAATCAATCCCGGCCGGGGTCGACCAGTTGTTCTTCGTGGACCTTGCCCGTTGCGGAGATATGGTTGCCATCAATGAGGGGCTGATCTTCTACGACGCGACACGCCACCCGAGCATCACCACGACGAAGAGCTACGACGACGTGGACGAGGTAACCCTTGCCGTCAAGCAGCTCAACTGGGGTCTTATCGAGGACAGGAAGGGGCTGCCTGATCCCGAGACCCTTTTGCGTGCGCTGCGGGTTGCCCGCATCCCGGCCAGGCTCCGGTATCAGTCCTGGCGAACAACCATGCGGGATGCGCTGCAGATCCTTCGTCCATCGGTGATGAAAATAGCCAATCAATATGCTCGGGAATACCTGTTCAGGATACGCCGGACACTCGGGCCGTTGCAGACCCGCAAACGCTGAGCGCTATCGGTTGGGCGCGAGCTGGCAGGCCGCCCATCGCGAAGGCGCCGTCGGCGCCAACGGCCGGCGCTAGAGCAATTCCAGGAAAAGTGAAGTCGTCGCTTGTGTCTGGAGCGGCTCATCGTTTCACGAAAACGCCGAACCGCTGGCTATTTGTTTCCACGCAATTGCGGACGGAGGCTACGGCGAAGTCGCCGCGCCTAAAGCGCGTCGCGCTGAAATGGATCCAGGCGACGCACTTTAGGTCTTTTTTTTATGCATGTCGTTTTCGCAAAACCGCTGCACACTTTTGCGCGACATGCATTAAGCGTTTCGCACTTTTCCTGGAGTTGCCCTAAGGCAACACGGAAATCCGCCCTAAAAGAGCGACCAGTTCCGCCTGACGCTTCGTGTCCGTTTTCGCGAAGAGCGAGGCAAGCTGGGTGCGGATCGTCGTCCGGCTAAGCTGACAATGCTCGGCGATTTCCAGGGGGGCATCGCCTTTCGCCAAGCGCAATGCCAGATGCGTTTCGGCGCCGGTCAAGCCGAACATTTTCTGCAGCGTTTGAGGGTTCGGCCCGGATCTCGGCTGGCGGTCAAGGAGGGCGAGGATGATCGATCTGTCGGGAGTGACGATCCCTTCTTCGTTGAGGATAACCGGCCGGTCTCCAGCGCTGCGGATCACGATCCAGGACAACGTCCCGGGCATAAAATGAGCGGGCACGCTGGCGATCAAACTCCGCAGCGCCGCAGCCAGATCGCTGTGTCGATCCGGAGAATTCCCATAACTGTCAAGAATGGTTTCAGCGGCCGCGTTCCATTTGAGAACCCTCTTCGACTCGCTCAAAACAAGCCAGCCACAGCCTATGCGCTCGAGCATGCCGGTTATCGAATCGAGCCCCGGCCGCTCGCACCTGCTTACCGGAACCGGCCTGACCTTGCGGTCAGAGCCTTGAGCATAGACCGAGGTCTTTGGCCTGCCGCCAAAGCCCGCCTCCAACATGCTACGTTGCGCGCTGTATCGTGTGTCGTTCTGCCCATCGACCAGGTTCATTGACCACCCCTATCGCCCATCGCCGCTATCGGCGCCCTGACGCCAAGTCGCTGCTTCGACACAAGTGCGTCTTGACGATCGATAATCGGAAGGTTTGGCTGCTGATTCTCAATAGGCCGGGACGTTGGAGTGTGAAAGCGAGCAGACGTACTAGATTGCGCGTTCGACGGTCTAAGCTCGACGGGTTAAGCCGAAAGTAGTAGTTAGGTTGGATGAGGTGCTGAAAGAGGTCTAGTCCTGTCGCGAACTCATCTAGCGTCGACGGCCATACTGATCGCTACATTGCTCTTCGAGGCAAGGGTTTCCCTTACGGGTGCCGTTGACCCAGGTTTTCTCGAATTCATCCCGGCGATCGTTATCATTGCCTTCCTTGAGAACCGCTGGCTTGCGATCGCATCGACCCTTGTGATGGCGGCTGCCGGTTTGGGTGCCCGGATCGTCATGAATGGCCAGGCTTTTGCCGATGAATGGGTACGCGCCATTCTGCTTTTGCTTGCCGGCGGGATGATTGCCTTTCTTTTCGACCGTTCGAGGCAAAGCTTACGTGCGTCGCTGGACGTCAAGCTCGCAGCCGTCGAGGCTGCCGAGTCGCGTTACCGCCGGGTTTTTGAGCGAGCCGCCATGGGCTTTGCCACCGCCAACGACAAAGGTGAGGTGCTGCGATCGAACAGGCGCCTCGGTGCCTTGCTGGGCTACCCCGAGGATGACCTTGTTGGCCGGCAGATGGATGCGTTTGTCCATCCGGACGATCGTGACTTGTTCAAAAAGTCGCTGGCGGGGCTGAGTGCCGAGACGCCGTCGTCCGGCTCAGAAATGCGCCTGATCAGAAAGGATGGCAGCACGTTCTGGGCCCGGCTCACGCTTTCTTTGTCCGCGCCGGACACGTCGCCGCTCGACAGTCTGTTCATGGTCGTCGACGACATTACGGAACAACGATCGGCTCGTGAAGCGCTTGTGGCTCAGAGGGAGTGGCTGGACCTCGCGCTATCTGCCGGCAGGCTGGGCATGTGGCGAATAGAGTATGGCGAAAAGGTCATCTCGGGCTCAAACAAATTTTGGGAGATTTTAGGGCTGCAGCCGGCTGCGCTTCGTCCCTTGGGGGATATGTCGGCAATCGTACACCAAGCGGACTGGGCGAAAATCGCATCGCCTCCAAGGAAGGATCGTCCTGGAGCCAATTATGACGTTGAGGTCCGTATCAAGCGGCCGGACGGTCAAATCCGTTGGATCGCCTTGCGGGGACGCGAGGAAAACCAGAACGGCCGCAATCAACGGACTGGCATCGCAGCGGATTTGACCGAGCGACGGCAAACGACGCTGTTGCGTGCGGCGATCAGAAAGCAAGAAGGGCTGATGCTCGAACAGCGCCATAGGTCCAGCAACTTGTTTGCTGTCATCACGGCCATAGTGAAGATGGTCAATGCGCCGGACGGCAACCTCGTCAAATTCAAGGAAACGCTCATCGAGCGAATTCGCGCGCTCGAGGTGACGCATATGCTGCTCACGAACAGCGCCGATGCATCGTCCACCATTCATGATCTGGTCGCTCAGGAACTTCGGCCCTTCTCGGAAGCAGGCAAGACAACGGTTACGGGCCCGGAGATCAAGATTTCAGGCGGGGCGGCTGAGAGTTTTGCAATGATCGTCCACGAACTCACCACCAATTCGATAAAGCATGGGGTGCTCGGCGACTCGCACGGCAAGATCGAGGTGCGATGGGATTTCGTCTCAGGGAAGGCAGGCGACGAGGTCGTATTTGATTGGATCGAAACAGGGAGCAGACGCATCGCTCCGATCAAGCGCCAGGGCTTCGGATCAATGGTTCTGGGAGTCGACGGAGCACCCCTTTTAGGGCATTCCTCAAAATTCGAAATGCGGGAGGATGGGTTGCGGTACTCTCTCCGGCTGTCGCCGAAGGAGATCCAAGGCTAAGCGCGTCACGTTGAAACGGATTTGAGCGACGCGCTTTAAATCTTTGTTTTTATGCATGTCGTTTTCCCAAAACCGCTGCACACTTTTGGGCGACATGCATTGGTTCACATCGGCCCCAACCAGGTCTTGATCAAAACCGCCGCTTCCGTGCGATTTCGAACCCCCAGCTCCCGCATGATCGCGGCGGCATGAATCTTCGTCGTCGCCTCGGCGATATCGAGATCTCGCGCGATTTCCTTGTTCGAGTATCCTTCAGCCATCAGCCTCAGAACATCCTTCTGTCGCGACGTGAGCCTTTCCAGGGCGCCGGCACCGGCACTGTTCCCGTGCGGGATCTCCAACATGTGCTCTCGGCTCCCGGAGTTCCGGGACAGCAGCGCCGGCACGTAGATTCGACCTGAGAGGATTTCCTTGACCGCCAGCACGACCTCCTCATCGCTCTGCGATTTCACGATATAACCGTGCAGCCCCACCGAGAGAGCGGTCAGTATTTCGGATCGTGAATCGTTTCCGGAAACAATCGCAAACCGTGTGTCCGGATAGGTCGCCAGGACGTCGCCAAGCACTTCTTGAGTGAAGAGCCCCGGCATGTTGAGGTCAAGCATCGCGAGGCTGACGGGCTTGTGTTCGGCAAGAAGGCCAACGACGGCATCGAAACACGTCGCCTCAAAGATATCGACGCCATCAATGCCGGCGGTCAAAGCCAACCGCAGGCCACGCCGGTAGAGGCCGTGATCATCGGCGATGACGATCTTGTACATTTTACCCCAACGCACACACTGCCCATTGGGGGGCTAACGGCAATCGCCCAGAGCGTTGTTCTGCCCAATACGAATTCTGAGGCGATCCATAACCTGTGGTTAGCCGGTCCCCAACAATGCCCGCTTCACACTCAATCGCCAGTCTGATGTACCCATCCGGCGGCAGAAAAGCTTACTCCCCGTTTACCATGATTCAAGTCGGACCTTGGTCCGTCGGTGCCTGCGGGCGGACGAGCTTGGACGCCGAGCGACAAGTCTCGCCATCCGGGCTCCAATCCGTGCAGCTTTGAGCAGCGTCCGGAGCGCCATTCGAACGCACGACGACAGGCCACCGGCCACGGCGTAATTTCCCGGCCATGAAGTCGAGGCATGTCCGGCAGGCCATCGGTCGCGTTCATCCTGCCGGACGATAGGGTTGATCATTGGTCGTGTCGGCCGAGTACGCACGGAGGATCGTATGAAAGCGGTTATTCAATGCGGTGGAATGGGTACGCGGCTTCGGCCATTCACATCGGTATTGCCCAAACCTCTGATGCCGATCGGCGCCCGGCCGGTGCTTGAATTGCTGCTGAAATGGCTGCGGCGCAACGGCATCGAAAACGTCTATGTCACAACCGGCTACCTCGGCCATCTGATCCGCAGTGTCTGCGGCGACGGTTCGCAATGGAACCTCAAGATCCGCTACACCCAGGAGATGGAACCGCTCGGGACCATCGGCCCGCTCTCCTTGATCAGGGACGAACTGGATGAACCGTTTCTTGTCCTCAACGGCGACGTGCTCACCGACCTGAGCCTCAGTCGGTTCGTGGCGACGCACAAGGCGCACAACGATTTGGTCACGATCGCGACCGCTTCGCGTATCACCAAGATGGATTTCGGCGTCATCGACGAGGTCAACGACACAGTCCGGGTGTTCCGCGAGAAGCCTGCGCTCTCGCACCTGGTAAGCATGGGAATATATTGCATGAATCCAGGCGTTCTGCAGTTCATTCCATCGGGCATCCCCTTCGGGTTCGATGATCTCATGCTGCAAATGCTTCAAGATGGACAGGTCGTGCACGTCTACAAGCACGAAGGTCTCTGGCTGGACATCGGCCGCGTCGAGGATTTTCAGAAAGCGCAGGCGACATCCTGGGAGGAGCAGTCGGCATCCATCGAGGTCGCCGCCGCCGCGGCGTGAAGGCGCTTATCGACACACGTGAAAAATCACCGGGAGGTTGGGATGCTCTTGGTTAGTGCCCCCGTGCTGGGTGTACCAGAGAAGGCTGCTTTATCCAAAGTGATTGACAGCGGCTGGCTGACGATGGGCGAGCGTGTTCGAGCGTTTGAAGAGGCATTCGCCGCAATGCACGGCGTCGAAGACTGCGTCGCGGTGAACTCCTGCACCGCAGCGCTTCACCTGATCCTCTACGGACTTGGGATTGGACCCGGTGACGAGGTCCTGGTGCCTTCATTGACTTTCGTGGCGACCGTGAACGCGGTCCTTTATGTCGGTGCCACGCCAGTCTTCGTCGACATAGAATCCGAAGACGTGCCGCTGATGTCGGTCGCGGAAGCGGAGGCGCGCTGCACGCCCCGCACCCGGGCCGTGATCCTCGTCCATTTTGCAGGTTATCTTGCCAACAAGGAAGAATGGCAGACATTCGCAAACGTACGAGGCCTCTACATCATCGAGGACGCCGCGCATGCTCCCGGACTGAAGGAGGTGGGCACGTTTGGTGCCGGAGCGGCATTCAGCTTCTATGGCAACAAGAACATGACCACCGCCGAAGGTGGGGCGGTCGTCACGAGGGACCCCAACCTGCGTGAGACGATCCGCCAGGCCCGTGGGCACGGCATGACCACCGGAACCCGCCAGAGATTGAACAGCCGCACGCCGCAATATGACGTGACCATGCTGGGCTTCAACTACCGCATGGATGAAATGAGGGCCGCGATCGGTTTGGTTCAGCTGCGCAATCTGCAGGAGTGGAATGAGGTCAGGCGCATCCTCGTTGTGCTGTATCGGCGCCTTATCGCCATGCGCTGTCCGACCGTGACGATCCCGTTTTGCGAACCTCGCACCTCCGCCTATCACATCATGCCGATCCTCTTGCCTCGCTACGTCAACAGGCAAGATGTCATCGACGAGCTGCGTGCGCAGGGCATACAGACCACAATCCACTATCCTCCCGTGCATCAAATGACGCTGTATCGGGAGCGTTACCCAGGGGTCCACCTACCGCGTACCGAGGATTTCGCCGAGCGTGAGCTGACCATTCCACTCCATCCGCAGATCACATCTCCCGTCGCGGAGGCGGTCGTGGATGCCCTGGCATCAGCCCTCAATGGCGGCGCTCGGGCGGGGGCCGTCGCATGAATGCATTCGACCTGCCCATTCACCGGCCTGCAATGACACGCGCGCGCCACGGATTCGGCAGGCGCGCGATGGATATCATTGCCGCGTCCGTCGGCATCGTCGTCCTATCCCCGCTGATGCTGACAATTGCGCTCGTGCTGCTGCTCGAAGGCGGCCGGCCTGTGCTTTTCGTGCAGCCCCGCATAGGCGCCGGCGGCCGGCTCTTCCATATGTACAAGTTTCGAAAATTCGATCCGCGCTGCGATTCCGGCGGCCTCGCGCTGACCCTCGACAATGACCTGCGCATGACCGCTGTGGGCAGGATCCTCGCCCTCACCAAGTTCGATGAACTGCCGCAGTTGTGGAACGTCCTGAAAGGCGAAATGGCAATAGTCGGTCCGAGGCCGGAGAGCCTCGCTTTCGCCGAGTGTTTCAGGGACGGCTATGAAGCCGTTCTGCAATATAAGCCAGGATTGCTCGGCCCTGCTCAAATCATGTTCCGCCGCGAGGCCCTTTTCTATCCTCGCGGCATAGAGCCGACGCTTTTCTACAAGGAAGTCCTGTTCCCGGCAAAAGCCAGGATAGATCTCTCCTACTATGGCCGGCGAACGATGGCGTCGGACGCTGCACTCGTCATCCGCGGTGTCTTCGTTCTTCTTGGCCTTGGCTTGTCGCGTTCAATGGATAGGTGAGCGTTTCGCATGGTCGTCAGCGGCATTCGCAAGTCAGCGCTTGGGTGATGCGAGGGTTATATAGTCATGACCTACGAGGGAAAGAGAGTCCTGGTCACGGGCGCGGATGGATTCATCGGATCGCACCTGACCGAAGCGCTGGTTCGCGGCGGCGCTGACGTGACCGCATTGGCCCTCTATAACTCGTTCGACAGTCACGGGTGGCTGGATGATCTGCCGGACGATATCCGAAATCAGCTGAAACTCCTGCGCGGCGACGTTCGCGACAGCGCGTTCCTGAACAGGATCGTGCGTGGCCAAGCCGTTGTCTTTCATCTCGCGGCACTGATCGCCATTCCATATTCCTATGCGGCTGCCCAGTCATATGTGGAGACCAACGTTATGGGCACCGTCAACGTCCTGGAGGCGGCGCGCCAGTGGGACACCGAGCGTGTCGTGCACACCTCCACCAGCGAGGTCTACGGCACCGCCCTCAGCATGCCGATCAGCGAATCCCACCCGCTGCAGGGACAATCGCCATACTCGGCCTCCAAGATCGGAGCCGACATGATGGCGGAGTCCTATGCTCGATCCTTCGGCGTGCCCGTCGTCGTGCTGCGTCCCTTCAACACGTTCGGACCGCGACAGAGCGAACGGGCAATCGTGCCGACGATCATCAGGCAGGCCCTCGACCCGAAATGCCCAGCCATCATGGTGGGTGATACCAGCCCGGTCCGCGACCTCACCTTCGTCGAGGACACCGCGGCGGCCTTCCTCGCAGCCGGCTCGGCCGAACTCGAATTCGGCCATGCCTACAATGCCGGAAGCCAACGTGCGGTGACTATATCGGACGTGTTGGACCTGGTGCTCGACTTGAGCGGCTCCAACAAGCCGGTTCATCGCGACGAAGGGCGGCTGCGGCCGCAGAATTCCGAGGTCCGGGCGCTGCTGGCGGATTCGTCCCGGCTTGAGACCGCAACGGGATGGAGGGCGCAGACCGGTCTTCGCGAAGGCTTGGGCCGAACCATTGCGTGGTGGCGGACACGCCTCCGCGCGGGCCTTGTACGTCATGAGATGGGTTACATGACATGAGGCTTCCCCCGCTTGTTGCCGTGTTGCTGCTGGTTTGCGTTGCCGCGCTGCTGAACCTGCGGACGGCCGGCGGTCAAGGAAGCAACACATCCACCGGCTTCGTGGCGCCCGTGGGGATGGATCTGCCTGACTATCTTCGCCCAGCGACCGACCCGGCCTTCGGCACAAGCTTCGTTCGCATAACCAAGCCCGGGGTTCTTGGAAATGGTGTCGTTTGCGGTCCCAAATATTGCAGCCATCGCTATTCGAGCGCTCAAGCCTGGAACGCAGACCAGACATTGCTCCTCCTCGACAACGGCTGCAATGGAATGTGCTTTCTCGACGGGCATACCTATGTGGCGCTGTTCAGTCGTAAGAGAGGGGGAGAGTGCGAGTGGCACCCTCGAAACGCCGAGCTGATGATCTGCGTTCAAGGCCGGACGATTTCGACCTGGGCACCACGGACGAACCAGGAAGAGATCCTGTTCACCTCCACGGCGTATCACGATCTGCGATTCGGCCCATCGAAGGGCAATCCCAGCCGGGACGGTAGCCGCATCGCGGTCCGGGCGGTCCGCAAGGACGGCACGGACGTTGTTTTCGCCTATGATCTGAACCAGCGGCTGAAATTCCCAGACATCGACCTTGCTCAGGTTCCCGGAACGACCAGTTCCTGCACGATCTCCCCGCTCGGAGCGTATATCCTGTGCTTCCAGAACCTGGTGGACGGTACCGAGCAAAGAGCGATTTTCGCGGTTGACGGCACCTTGCGGCAGAGATGGACGGACCATCATCGGCCCGGTCACGGGGATCTGACGGTCGACGAGGACGGCAGCGAAGTCTATGTCGGCATCAGCAAATCCAGTCCAGACAAGTTCCAGATCATCAAGCGCAGGCTTTCGGACGGGAAGGCGACTTCGCTTACAGCTTACGGCCAGGCGGAACATGCATCGACCCGCGCCCTGGCCAGGGGCGATTGGGTATTCCTGAGCTATGGCGGCGATCCGGACGAGGTCTCGGCCAATCCGGGCTGGGCTCCCTATGCGCGAGAAGTCATCGCGCTCCGCATCGATGGCAGGGGCGCCATCCGTCGTATCGTGCAGACGCGAAACCCTCCCTCCGACTATTGGAGCGAGACGCATGCCTCGCCTTCTCCGGATGGCTCCCAGGTGATCTGGTCGAGCAACTGGGGCACGCCGGGCGGCCCGGTCTACGAGTTCGTCGCGCGCCTCGACTGGGGCGAACAACAAAATCCGAAGGAGGTTGTTGCCAATGACCGACCTTAGCCGGTTCTTCCTTGCGGTTCTTGCGGTCCTGGGCACCGCGCCGATGGCTGCCGCGGCCGATACATCGAGCGCCTACCGGATTTCACCGGGCGATACGGTCGAGATCGGGATAACCTCCATTCCCGACCGGACCCAGCGCGCGGTTGTCCAGATGGACGGCACGATCGTGCTTCCCGATGCCGGCGCGGTCTCGGTCGGCGGTCTGACGCCGCCCGAATTGCAGGCGCGCATGCAAACGATTCTGCCGACCAAGATCTTTCACATCCGCATGTCCGACGGCCGCGAACAGATGGCGGTCGTCAGGCCGAGCGACGTGACGGCGATCATCGCCGAGTATCGTCCCATCTATGTAACCGGCGATGTGCTTACACCGGGACAGCAGGCCTATCGTCCGCTCATGACCGTACGACAGGCGATCGCGGTGGCTGGCGGTTTCAGCCTCCTGCGGGCGCGGGGCAACCAGGCAGGACCGGATCCGACGGATCTCCGACGCGACTATGAGATGATCTGGGGAGAATACACCAGGGACTACTTCCACAGCGCGCGCCTGCGTGCCGAACTCGACAAACAGGCAAGCTTCGACATGCAGCCTCCGCAAGGATCGCCCCTTTCTCCCGCGCTCGCTGCGGGAATAGCGAAAGCCGAAGCGGAAGCGCTCAAGCTCTCCCTGGACAATTTCCAGCAAGAGCAGAGCTTTGTCGAAAAAGGCGCCAAGGATGCCGCCACGCAGGTCGAAGCGCTGCTGAAGCGCGCGCAGGATGAAGCGGACGGAGTGAAGGCCGATGAGGACGACCTGGAGCAGGTCACCAAGCTGTTCAAGGCCGGGAATCTGACGAACAACCGGCTCGCCGATGTTCGGCGCGCTGTCCTGCTTTCGTCCAGCCGGGCGCTGGAAACATCGGTCGAGCTCATGAGAACGCGGCGCCAGCAGGATGATTTTGCCAGGCAGCTCGAGCGCAACGAGAACCAAAGGCGTATCGGTTTGCTGAACGAATTGCGGGACACCGAGGTCCGGCTGGCCGACATCGGCACAAGACTTCGCGCCGCGAGCCAAAAGCTGCAGCCCCAGGGCGCAACCGCCGCGCCTTTGTCGATCGCCGGCGAAACCGTCAGGGCTCAGATGACGGTCATTCGCAAGATCGATGGGCAATGGCGCAAGGAACCTGCCGACGAAGACGCCGATGTGTCGCCTGGCGATACGATCGAGGTCAAGTTCAGCAGTGAACTCGAAAGCGCGGCGGTCCAGTAGGCTGTCGCTTCCGCAGCAACCGACCAACTCGATGTCTTTACGAGTGCAAGCCTTGAGCCAAGATATCAGCGTTACCGACGCCTACAGCAAAGGCAGCACGGCCTTCATGGGAATGGAGATGCTCGTCGCTCCCGGCTCACTGGTCCCGAGACCGGAGACCGAACTGCTTGGCACGACCGCGGTCGATGTCTTGCATCGAATGAACCTGCCGGCGCCGCGCGTCGTCGACATGTGCTGCGGCGCAGGCAATCTCGCCTGCGCCATCGCGCATCATGTTCCGGCCGCGAAGGTCTGGGCCAGCGATCTTACCGATGCGTGTGTCGAGGCAACACACCGCAATATCGTCCACCATGGGCTGGTCGGCAGGGTATCGGTCCTGAAGGGCGATTTGTTCGAAGCTCTATCCGCTTTGCTACATCAGGGCACGATCGACCTCATCGTGTGCAATCCGCCCTATATCTCGGAGAAACGGCTTGAAGGCGATCGCTCCCATCTGGTCGCTCTCGAGCCGCGCGAGGCTTTCGCGGCCGGGCCTTACGGCATCGCTATCCACATGCGCGTGGTGAAGGATGCCCTGCGGTATCTGCGGCCCGGCGGCGCCCTGCTGTTCGAGGTCGGCCTCGGTCAGGACCGCCAGGTCGCAAGCCTGATGGAGCGCAGCAGGGGCTACGAGGATATCGCCGCCGTCACCAACCTCGCCGGCGAGGCGCGCGTCGTGCTCGGATATGCAAAGCCGCAGCCCTGAGCAACTGGCAGGTCGGCTTCACCCCCTCTTTCGGGCGATGAACTGCGCTATTCCCTGGATGGAATCGAGGTTCTCAGGGAGGAGCTCACTGTCTTCGACGATGATGCCAAAGGTCTCTTCGATGAAGCCGATGACCTCGAGCACCCCGGTGGAATCGACGATGCCCTGATCGAGCAGCGATTCCGTGGCGCTGAGAGATTTCACGTCGGCGACGTAGAAGTTCGAGGCCAGGAAATCCCGAATTTGTTTCGTGTAAACGTCGCCCGCGGGCTTGGTTGCCAAAATCGAATCCATCCAATCCACCCTCCGATAAAAAGACAAATGCGATCCGCGCCGTTCAACAGGCGCTACGAAAGAGCTACCTTCTTGAGTTTTCCGGTGTCCGTCCTGGGCAGACTGGGCACGATGACGATCGACTTCGGGACCATGAAGTTTTCCAGCCGCTTCTGGCATTCCATCTGAAGCTGCTTCTCGCCGACGATCCGTCCCTGCTCGATCACGACGAACGCCTTCACCGCCTGGCCCAGAAGCTCGTCGGGGACACCGATCACCGCGGCCTCCTTCACGCCCGGAATGTTCACCAGCACGTTTTCGACTTCCTTCGGCGCAACCTTCTCGCCGCGGGATTTAATGATCTCGTCGCCGCGGCCGATGAAGTAGAGATAGCCCTCCGCGTCCATCCGGCAGTAGTCTCCGGTGTAGAGCACCTGCTCGCCCGGCAAGGGGCCAGGCTTGAGCTTCCTGGCGGTCGCTTCCGGTTTGCCCCAGTAACCCTTCATCACCGTCGCGCCACGGATGACAAGCTGTCCAACGGTTCCGGGCTCGACCCGCCTGTCGTTGTCGTCGACGATCCACATTTCCGTGTTCGGGATCGCAATCCCCACGCTCAGGGGCTTTCGCTCGAGATCTTCCGGCGGCAGGTAGGTGCAGCGCTTGCACTCGGTGAGGCCGTACATCGAATAGATTCGCGCGTCTGAAAACAGCTCCCTGAGCATGTTGATGTGCTTGAGCGGCAAGGCGGCCGCGGTGTTGGTGACATAGCGGATGCTCGAAAAGTCGTGGTCCTTCAGCGACTTGAGCTCCGAAAGCGAGGCGAAGATGGTGGGCACCCCGGGAAAGCCCGTAATCCTCTCGTCCTTGATGAGCTGAAGGATCTGCGCCGGAAAAGCGAAGGAACGTTCGAGGACAAGCCGAGCGCCGGTGCGGAAGGCCATCAGCATCTGATAGAGGCCGTAGTCGAAGGCGAGGGGCAGGACGTTGAGGATCACCTCATCTTCGCGAAGCTCCAGATATGACGCTATCGATGTGCATGCCGCCGTCATGTTGCGGTGTGTCAGCATCACTCCTTTGGGTTCGCCCGTGGACCCGGAGGTATAGATGATGGCGGCAAGATCGACGTCGATCGAACAGCGTGCCGGCGCGGCGAGAGCTCTTTCGGCGGCCGTTTCCCACCGCATCGCATGCGGCAGCCGGTTGAGTTCGTCGTCCTCGATCGGCCCCGATACGATCACCTTTCGCAGCGATCGGCAGTTGTGCGCCGGCCCACCGAACACCGAGCGCAAGTGCTGGTCCGTGATCAGCGCCGCCGGTCGGCAATCATTCAGGAGGTAGTCGAGCTTCTCGCTCTTTGTGAGCGGATTGACGATGCACACGACAGCGTTTGCCTTGAGCGCCGCCCAGAAGCCGACAACGGTCTCGAGCGTGTTGTCGGCGAAGATCATCACACGGTCGCTGCGTTGCACGCCGGCCGACACCAGACATTGCGCAAGCCCATTGGAGCGCTCGTCGATTTCGGCGTAGGTGACGCGTTGCCGATTGCAAACCAGCGCCACCTTATCGCCGAGCCGGCTGGCGGAGTGGATCAGATAGTCGTGCAGGAGCGGTACGGCACCATGGATCATGCTACCTCCCTTTCCCGATGCTCGTAGTCGACATCGATGCCGAGATCCGGCCTTGTCGCGCCGGCTGGACGGGTTGCGACAAATTGCTGATGCAGGAGTTGCGTCGACAGCACGCCCACCAGGGCCATGTTGTCGGAATTCGACATGTCGCCCTCGCCAACTCGGGCCTGGCACTTTCCAACCAGACGGGCAACCGATTGGGGATCGAAGACGCCCGCCGCCTGCAATGCTGTCTGGGACAGCGCTTCACGAATGTATGCCGGGGCGTCCGCGGCGAAGAAACTCAGCGCATTCGGCGCCCGGTAGGGCTGCTTCTTTCGGGCAACGACCTGGGGCGGCAGAATCGGCGCCGCGGCGCGCTTCAGCACGTGCTTCTCATCGAGGCCCCGCAGCTTGTAGGCGTCCGGAAGCGCATTGGCCAAGGCGACGACCTTGTCATCCAGGAAGGGGAAGCGGCCCTCGACGGAATGAGCCATCAGCATCCTGTCGCCTTGCGAAGAGAGCAGATAGCCCGACATCAGCGTCCGGATCTCCAGATATTGGTCCTGGGCGAGGGGGCTCCATCGCGGGAATTCGGCCGGCAATGTCGAGAGCAGTTCGGTCACCGCGTCGCGCCGTTCCGATGCGGCGCGCATATCCGGGCAGAACAGGCGTTTGATGGCGCTCGTCGTGCGCCAGCGCGTGTCATGCGCAAATCCGGCCACGGCGTGGGCCTGAATGTTGCGGCCGAAGAATTGCCTGGCCAGCGCCTGCTGATGAACCGGTGAGCGCGAGAGGTAGGGGTAGAGCCGTTCGAGCAGCCGGGCACGCCTTGTCGAAGCCGGCTGGCGTCCCCAGAAGCGGCGCACCTTGCCTTCGCGGAACAGGTCATAGCCGGCAAACATCTCGTCGGCGCCTTCGCCGGTCAGCACCACCTTGATGCCGTGTTCCCGCACCAGCCTCGACAGCAGGAAGAGTGGTGCCGGGGCGGTCCTGAGGATTGGCCGCTCGGTGTGGCGGATCACCTCGGGAAAGACCGCGGCGATGTCGCTGCGCGAAACGACTACCTCGTGGTGCTCGCTCCCGGTTCGGGCGGCGACGAGCCGCTGGAAATGGGTCTCGTCATACTCGGCATCCGCAAAACGCAGGGAGAAGGTTTGGAAACGCTCGCCGGCGAAGCGCCTTCCGAGCGCGGCGACAAGGGAGCTGTCGAGCCCGCCCGACAGATAGCAGCCAACCGGCACATCGGCCTGCACGATCCGCAACGCCGTCGCGGCTTCCAGCGCGACGCGCACCTCCTCGACCGCATCGTCCAGGGAGCCGCTGGATCGGTCGTGTTCCCGACCATGGATTTCCGGGAAGCGCGGTTGCCAGAAGGGATACTCGCGCGCCACGCCGTTCTCATAGAGGCGCACATGTCCAGGCGGGAGTTCGCGGATGCCCTGAAACACGCTCTGCGGAGGAACGACCGTCCACATGGTGAAGGTCTGATCGATGCCGGCCGGATCGAACGCGCGCGGGATCGCGGCATCGGCCGCGAAAATTGCCTTGACTTCGCTCGCAAAGAACATGCGGCCTCCATGCTCGCAGAAATGCAGCGGGCAAATGCCGTAGCGATCGCGCGACAATACCAGCCGGCCGGCAACCGGGTCCCAGATTGCCAGCGCCCATTGACCGTTCATACGCTCGAAGGCGGCCTGGCCCCATTCCTGATAGGCGTGCAGAACGACCTCGGTATCGCTGCGGGTGCGGAACCGATGACCGAGAGCGATCAGCCTGTCCCGCAGTTCGAGGTAGTTGAAAATCTCGCCGTTGAACACGACCCACATCAGGCCGTCAGCGTCGGCGAGGGGCTGCTGTCCATGTCGAAGATCGACGACCGACAAGCGGGCATGCGCCAGCCCTGCACGTCTGTCCCGGTAAAGTCCCCGCTCGTCCGGGCCGCGATGCGCAAGCGCGCCAGCCATGCGTATCAGTGCCTCGCGAGAAGGCGGTTCGGCGGTGGCGCTCAGCGCCAGTATTCCGGCGATCCCGCACATCCGGGTCAGCCCGCATCCATCGGGACGGACGGCAAGGGCCGGGCGTGCAGGTAACGTGCTGCCCGACGCTTGGCCTCGATATCCTTGTAGACCTTTTCGACCTGGCCGCCGGTAAGGCCCGCAGCCGCCGCGACCTCGTCCGCGCATACTCCATGGTTCACTCCATAGAGGCACAGATCCGTCAGGTGGTAAGGCAGTGCAAAATAGAATTCCTCCTGGCTCTGCGCCATGGAGAATGTGTCGGTGGTCGGAGGCCGGCGCCGGATTTCTTCGTCCACCCCGAGATGTTCCGCCAACTGGTAAACCTGCGTTTTGTAGAGGTGCACGATCGGCATCACGTCGGCGATGCCGTCGCCTTGCTTGACGAAAAAGCCCTGGTCGTATTCGAGCCGGTTCGGCGTTCCCGCTACCGCGTAGCCGAGGCGGTCCGCGTGATAGTACTCCGTCATCTTGCGGATGCGCTGCTTGTAGTTGGTCGCGGCGACGATCTGCAGATAGGCTGCCATGGGCAGCCGGACCGTGTTGACCTTGCCGTCACGATCCTGAACCGTGAGACGGGTGATGTTGAGGCCTTGGCTCTCCAGGACCGAGGTGAGCACCAGTTTGCATTTCCACCCTTCGTCATAGTCTGGAACGACGGAGCGGATGGCCTCGATTTGTCGACGATAGGCGCCGATGGCATCAAGCGCCGGGGCTATGTCTTCCACCAGGGTGTCGATGCCGAGCTGGGCCGCGATGACGCGCCCGAGCCTCAGCGAGTCCCCGGAGGAGTCCCGCTCCGGCATGAAGATTCCCAGGACCTTATCCCTTCCGAAGGCGCGCACGCACAACGATGCGACGACGGAACTATCGATGCCGCCTGACAGCCCGACCACCACACCGCGCCGACGAAGCGTGACCAGAACCTGCTCGCGCGTCGACGACGCGATGCGGTCTGCCTCCGCGGCGGCATCCAATGCCAGCACTTCCTTGGTGAACAGCGAGATCATGCCGGTTGGCCCTCCAATCGCAGAGATTCGGCTGGCGTATACGTTTGCAGGACGGCCTTTTCGATCAGTGGACGGTTGGTCGCGACATGAGGCTCCGCTACGAGATCGATGTGGGTACCGACGATCGGAATCACCTGCAGGTCGCGGAATACGCTGTCCCACCCGATGGTGCGGGACATGCCCGGACGAGCACAGCGAAACAGGGTGCCGGGGATCGAAAGCGCCGCTTTGGGTTCCTCCAGCCAGCGGAAGAAGGCCTGGGCCCGCAACACTTCCTGCAGCTCCAGCTTGATCCGGAAGCAGGCTCCATTGAACTGGCCGTCGGTGTAACGGTCGATCGCGCGAGCGAGACGAGTTTCGTAACCCATTCTGACCGCCATCTTCGCCAGAGCGCGGCAGGCGACGCGGTGGAACGAGATGCGGTTGGACCGTATCCGGCGCACCGTGCGGGTGACCGTCTCCCAGCGACGGCTGCGCTCGCCCTCAAGGCTCGTGTCGAGGATGCCGACGAACTTTACCGACCGTCCCGCCTTGAGCAGGCGCACGGCGACTTCCAGGGCAACTGCTCCACCGAGCGAATGGCCGAGAAGCCTGACATGGCCCGACGGCTGGGCGCGGTTGACCTGCTGGACTGCGGCATCCACCATGCTCGCCAGATCGTTCTGTCCCTTGAGGATCATTGCTAGACCTGGATATCTGATCGGCACGACCTTTGCGGTCTTGCTCATGGCAGAGGCGAAAGCGGCAAGGCTTGGTCCGTATCCGACGGACCCGGGAAACAGGAAAAGGAGCGGAGGATCATGCTCCGGTGCGGCTCTGCCCGGCGCGGCTGCTTGCGCCGCGACGACTGCCCTCACCATCTCTTCCGCGCTCATCCCCACGGTGAAGTTCTCAAGCCCGAGCTCCTGGCCGATCAGGGTCTCGATCTCCATCACGCAATGCAGCAGCTTGAGCGAATCTCCACCGGCCTCGTCCCACCTTCCTGCTGCTGCGCGCGTGTTGAGAACCTTGCCCCAGGCCTTTTGCACCACCTGACGCACTTTCAGGTCGCTGCCGGGACTTGGCAGATCGGCAATGGTGGTCGGCTTCCTGGCCAAAAGGTCCATCTTCCCGAGTTTCGCCAGGTCTATCTTTCCGCTGCCCAAGCGCGGAATCTCATCCACGCGATGAAGCCGCAGAGGGCGCAAGGGTGAGGGCAGCGCGTTTGCGATCAACTGGCGAAGGTCATCCACAAAATCCGGACCCGCGGGATCATTCGGGGTCGCGAATGCGACAAGTTCGGTTGCCTCCGTCACGATCGCCACGGCGTCCTGAACGGATGGGGCGGATCGCAGCACCCTCTCGAGCTCGGCCGGCTCGATGCGTCGACCATTGATCTTTATCTGCCGCCCCTTTCGGCCAATGATCCTCAATAGTCCGTGGCTATCCAATTGGACGAGGTCGCCGGTCGGGAAAATCCGCTCGCGCGGATTGTCAGCGTCCGCTTCGGCGGGGGCGACGGCGCCGTTCTCCCAATGCCCAAGGAGGACATACGGGCTTTTTATCACGAGCTCTCCCGTTTCACCGGGCGGGGCAGGACGCCCCTCCTCATTCACGATCGCAAATGCGATCCCCGGCAAGAGGCGTCCAACCGGCACGTCGATCTCGGCGTTCGGCGGCTCTGACGGCAGGAACCACTGCGAGCCTGTCGTTTCCGTGGACGAATAGCCGATCTGGACGAGGCATTGCGGCGGGACGGCTTTGCGCAGAAGGGCAATGTCGGTCCAAAGCACTCTCTCACCCCCGACGCGGGCCACTCTGAGCGAGCTGAACGTGTCGGCGGGAGCATCGGCCATGAGCGTGCGAAGCAAGGCGGGCACGAGGTAGGTGACGGTTGTGCCCTGGTCTTTGATCCTCGCGCGAACGCCGCGCAGGCCGATCGTTTCCAGCTCGACGAGGTGCAAGGTGGCGCCGGTGAGAATGGCCGCCAAAATCTCGCGACAGCCGGCTATCGTGGCCAGACCCGTCAGGGGAAGGAAAACATCCTCGGAATTGATGTGACATGCGTCGACATATTGTTGCACGCGCCAGAGCAAGCTGCGCTGGCTGTTGACGATGCCCTTGGGACGCCCGGTGCTGCCCGACGTGTAGAGAACGATCGCCGGCGCATCGACAGATGGTGATGGATGCGGCATGGCCGACAATTGATCGTCCGCCGCGGCATTTGCCGTAATGTCGATCCACTGGATTTCGGCAGCCAAATCTTCAGGCCGGCTTCCTGCGCCAAGGATGGCGGAGAGCTGCGCCGCGGATGCAATCTCGTTGATCCTGACGCTGGGATCCCTTGCATTGAGCGGGGCTGCAATCCTCCCCGCGGCAATGATCGCAAGCACCGCAACAATATACCAGACCGAAGCGGGCTGGCAGATTCCGACCGCCTTCCCTTCAGGGGCAAGGGCGGTGACACGGCGCGACCAAAGCTGGACGGCGGTATCGAGATTCGAGTAGCGAAGCTCATTCACGCCGTCATGGACGGCCACCTTCGAGGGGTAGCGCGCCGCAATTTCCCTGAGGTGAGCGTCGATCGAAACGTCTGCGAAGCCAGGCCCTAACGGCCGGTATGGGCGCCGGACCGGGCCCCCGTGATCCAGGTCATAATCGTGTACGCTTTCCCATCTGCAGGATGCCGGCAAATTAGAATTTTCAAAAAAAACCGTATCCGCCGCTGGTGCCTTCCAGTATGCCGGGAGCATGGCTTGCCTGAGCTAAAGTTGACGCCCGGTTATCGCTCTGCAGGGTGGCATTTTCATCAATCATTCTGATGATGCACAGGCATAGCCCGGCACAGCGCGATTGCGGCAGACGGCTATCTTTGCCTATCGCAGGTCGTAATGATCAATCGATCTAGTCCTCTGGTGTAAGGCTGGCCCTTGCGAAGCTGGGAGGCCGACCGCAATCCGCCTTTTCGTCACACAGAACTTCCGACTTTCCGGTCAAGCGGCCATCGCTGACCGTGCGAGAACCGCGGGAGCTGCGAAATTCGCCGTACTAATCTTCAGAAAAAAGTATGGCGGCTTCTCGCTAAGCGTTTGAAAATTATGGTGATCCCGACAGGAATCGAACCTGTGACCTACAGATTAGGAATCTGCCGCTCTATCCTACTGAGCTACGGGACCACGCGGCCAGACACATAGCCGCTTCGGGCCGGTTCGCCAAGAGGTGTTGCTCGCTGCCGAGCAACAACTTACTCCACGGCGCCGGCCGGGCGGCAGCGAGGTGGGCTCGCCGCCGTGCCGCAAAGGCGGTCAGGCGGCCAACGCGGCCTCCGCCAGCCTCACCCAATAGCTCATGCCATGCGGGATGACCTCGTCGTTGAAGTCATAGGCCGGATGGTGCAGGCCGGCGCTGTCGCCATTGCCGATGAAGATGAAGGCGCCGGGGCGCGCCTCCAGCATGTAGGAAAAATCCTCGCCGCCCATCACCGGCTGGATGGCGCGGTGGACATGCGCGTCGCCGGCGACGTCGGCGGCGATATCGCTGGCGAAAACCGTCTCTTCCGCATGGTTGAAGGTGACGGGATAGTTGGCGTCGTAGTCGACCTCGATCGTCGCGCCGAAGGCCGACGCAAGGCCGGCGCAGATGGCGCGCATGCGCTCTTCCGCTTTCCTGGCCACCTCTTTCTTCAGCGTGCGCACCGTGCCGGCGATCTCGGCCTGTTCCGGAATGACGTTGTAGGCATCGCCGGCGTGAAATTTCGTCACCGACACCACGACGGCCTCGACCGGATCGGTGTTGCGCGAGGCGATAGTCTGCAGAGCGCTGATCAACTGGCTGGCGACGACGATCGGGTCGATCGTGCCGTGCGGCATGGCCGCATGGCCGCCGTGCCCCTTGACGGTGATGGTGAATTCGGCGGTCGCCGCCATGATCGGGCCGGGCTTGATGGCGAACTCGCCGACCGGAAGGCCGGGCATGTTGTGCATGCCGAACACCTTCGAGATGCCGAAGCGCTCCATCATGCCGTCCTTGACCATCTCATTGCCGCCGCCGCCGCCTTCCTCGGCCGGCTGGAAGATCACCGCCACGGAACCGGCGAAATTGCGCGTCTCGGCCAAGTATTTTGCGGCGCCGAGCAGCATGGCGGTGTGGCCGTCATGGCCGCAGGCATGCATCTTGCCGGGGACTGTCGACGCATAGGGCTTGCCGGTGATCTCATTGATCGGCAACGCGTCCATGTCGGCGCGCAGCCCGATGGTCGGACCCTCGCCCTTGCGGCCGCGAATGATGCCGACGACACCGGTCTTGCCGAGCCCCGTCACGACCTCGTCGCAGCCGAAGGCCATCAGCTTGTCGGTGACGAAGCCGGCGGTCTGGAAGACGTCGAAATTCAACTCCGGCGTCCGGTGCAGATGGCGCCGCCAGCCGGCGACTTCTTCCTGCATTTCCGCGGCACGGTTGAGAATTGGCATAATCGGTCCATCTCTTTGTTGGGGCAGACGGCTCAGGTCCGCTGCCCGGCAATTGTGATTGCCTGGCGCTTTGCCATTTTGGCGTCACATAGGGTAAATAGCACGCACGAATGCGGTCCTGGGTCGAGGGTCGGTCCGCACCATGCTGGCTATCGCGTATCGAAATCTTACGGAGCCAGCGGCGACTACGGCAAGAGGCGATTTCGGAATAGATCATGCGGCAAGGGCATTTCCTCAACCTATTGCTGGCGGGCGGGCTGGCGCTGCCGATGCTCTGTGGCGCCGCGCGCGCCAATCCGGTGGTTCTCTTCGACTTGAAGAGCGGCAAGGTGCTGGAGCATCAGGATGCCTTCAAGCGCTGGTATCCGGCCTCGCTCAGCAAGCTGATGACGGCCTATGTGACGTTCCGGGCGATCGCCGCCGGCGAGGTCGCGCTCGATTCGCCGATCAAGGTGACGAAACATTCCGCCGGCGAGCCGCCGAGCAAGATGGGCTTCAAGCCAGGCTCGGTGATGCGGCTCGACAATGCGCTGAAGATGATGCTGGTCAAGTCGGCCAACGACATCGCCATGGCCGTCGGCGAGAACATCGGCGGTTCGCAGGAGGCCTTTGCCGACCGCATGAATGCCGGGGCCGCCAGACTCGGCATGACCGGCACGCATTTCGTCAATCCGAACGGGCTCTATTCGCCGGACCAGTATACGACCGCGCGCGACCTCGCCGTCCTGGTCACGGCGCTCCGCAACGACTTCCCGCAATATGCGCCATGGTTCTCCATCGAGGGACTTGCCGTCGGCAAGAAGGCGCTTCCCAACTACAATCTCCTGATCGGCCGCTACCCGGGCGCCGACGGCATGAAGACCGGCTTCGTCTGCTCCTCGGGCTTCAACATGATCGGCTCGGCGACGCGCAATGGCCGCACGCTGGTTGCCGTGGTGCTTGGCGAAAAATCCGCCATCAGCCGCGCCGAAGCCGCGGCGAAGCTGCTCGACCAGGGTTTTGATACGCCGGCCGCCGGCTCGACGACGCTGGCGGCGCTCAAGCCCTATGGCGACACGCTGTCGCCCAACGATCTGCATGACGAGATCTGCAAGAAGAAGACGAAAGAGGAGCAATCCGAGGCCGCCCCAACCGTCGACGCCAAGAACAAGCCGAAATCGCCTTATCAGGTGAAACTCGACCACCCAACGCTGATCGCGGTCGGCCTCGGCGGTGCCACCGGACCGGCGCCGAAGGCTTTCGTCGACCAAACCGACCAGAACTACGCCGATGTGCCGCTGCCGACCTGGCGA